>CAMOOV010000018.1 GCA_946621745.1 uncultured Ruminococcus sp. | reverse complement strand
CAAAAAGCTTGCGGGTCGAGGGCAGAGCCCTCGTCGCTCTCCGCAGAGAGCGAAATTCCCCCAGCGTTCTAAAAGCGAGGAAAAAGGGGGCTTGGGGGAAGAAACCCCGAAGGGGGTGTCTTCCCCCATTCACCGATCTTTTGCACCGCTGAATACAAAAATGCAAAATGCAAATCCATATCTATAACTTCCTGATTCATCCACTCCCACAGCGCCCGCGCCAAATGACTGCTTGTCGCAGCGCAGGAGGATCCCCCCTGCGTTCCGCAATGAATAAAGCAGATGCATATTCGTAAATACAGCGAATTCCGAACGGGAATTGCAGAAAAGTTTCGTCAATCTGCACAGGAACAGGCAGTGTTTTGCGTTCATAATTTGTTTGTGTCCAGTTCATAAATTGTCCACAAATCATTGACAAGGCGCATAAATTGTGCTACAATAAATACAGCATCTTATGATCGGGACAAATTTGCCGACGGACGAAACAGCGTGATTTCGGGAGGAGGGGGATCCGGCCGAATGAACTACTATGTGGATATGCATACGAATATCCTGCCGGAGCTTGCCGGTCTGGGGCAGCGCGCACTGACTGCGCCGGAGATCCCTGCAAGACTGAATGCTCTGCGCGAAAGTAATATGAAAATTGCGACGGCATCGCCGTATTTCGATCCTGAAAAATACGAACCTGCTGCATTTATCGCAATGCGCGATCAGAAAATCGCAGCACTTGCAGATGCCGCTTCACCGCTCCGCATTGTCGGGAGCGCCGTTGTACCGTTTGAATACTGCTGCGAAAATCCGCGTAATCTGCGGCAATTCGCAATCGGCAGCTCAGACTATATTCTCGTTGATCTGCCGCGTGTGCAGCTGACTGAGGAATTCTGCGACAGCATATCGCGGCTGCATATCGTCAGCGGACTCTGTCCCGTGGCAGCGGATATCGACCGGCATTATACGCTCTGGTCACCGGAGGAACTGATCGCCCTGCGGAAATGCGGCATTCTGCTGCAAATTTCGACGGACGGCCTGCTCCGTCAGGAATTCCGCAAGCTGTCGCTGTTCCTGCTCGCCAATCAGCACGCGCATTTCATTGCAACGGGCGGCAGAAGCATCACCGAGCCGCTGCGGTTCATCGAGGCGATGCGCATTGTGCAGCGCTCTCTGCCCGCACAGTTCTACCGCCGCATCAAAAACAACGCCGGAATGCTGCTCTCAAACGCAGAGCCGTCCTCGTTCATCGAAGAATAAAATCAGCCCGAAAACGGTATCATTCCGCTTTCGGGCTTTTGTTATTCCTGTGCAGCATCGGACTCCTGCGGATCCTCCGCATATTCGACCGTTTCAAGGTTATCGTCCTCCGGTGCGGCATCGGTTTCGGGGATCACATCCTCGCCCTCTGCCGTTTCGACCTCAAAGAGATCCGGTTCACCGTTCGTCGGCAGCGGCGGCAGATCGTCCAGCGACTGCATCCCGAATGTCCGGAGAAAATGCGCCGTTGTCCGGTATGTGACCGGCCGTCCGGGTACCTCGATCCGTCCGGCTTCCTCCAGCAGCCCGCGCTCGACCAGCGTATTCACAACGCTGCCGCTGTCAACGCCGCGCACACGCTCCACAAAGCCTTTCGTCACCGGCTGATTGTACGCGATGATCGTCAGCGCTTCCATGGCCGCATTGGAAAGCGGCGTATTCCGCTTGATCTCCAGCGCCGCACGGATGACCTCCGCATGATCCGCCGCGGTCGTGAGCTGCCAGCTCCCGCCGAGCTGAAGGACACGCAGTCCGCTGCCGGCAGATTCCAGTGCCGCCGCAAGCGCCTGCGCTGCGGCCGTCACATCTTCCGGTGTCATGCCGAGCGCCTCTGCCAGACGCTCCGTTTCCATCGGCTCACCGGCGGCAAACAGCACCGCTTCCAGTGCAGACTGTGCAAATTCCAGTTCCATGATACTCCCTTACTTTTCCTGAATCAGCGCTTCGAGCATGGCATTGACGCGCTCCATATGCAGTCCGCGCGAGCCCTTGATAAGAAAGCACATCGGCTTCTGCGCATCGAAATGCAGCGCACCCCGCAGCGCGTCCATGAGCTGTTCCTGCGTTTCAAATGCCGCCGAAGCATCGCCGTATCCTTCCGCAAAATCGTTATAATTCACGCCGCAGAAATATGCATGATCGGCATATTTCCGGCAGAGTTCACCCAGTTCACGGTGCCGTGCCGATGCATATGCGCCAAGCTCATTCATATTACCGAGCAGCGCCCACTTTTCCGCATCGCCCGCGATCGTTCCGAAGGATTGCAGCGCTGCCGCCATCGCCTCCGGATTCGCATTGTAATAATCGCGTATGATCGTGATATTTCCGATCTTCACGCGCTCCGAGCGCATTGCTCCCGGCACGAAATCCGCCAGTGTCGCCGCGCATTCGGACAGCGTCATTCCGCAGGTCAGTCCCGCCTGCACCGCAAGCAGCGCATCGGTCACATTGTGCAGACCGGTCATCGGCAGACAGGCTTCCGCCCGCTCTGCACCGCAGATGATCGTAAACCGCGTATCATCTGCCGTTTCAACGATGTTCTCCGCAGAGAGTCCGGCCGCCGGTGCCTGCATTCTCGTGATATACCGCACATCCGCGATCTTCGCAAGATCGTCATATTTTCCGAGCAGCAGCGGGTCATCCGCCGGCGCAATCAGCGTCCCGTGCTCCATGCCATCAAGAATCTCCAGCTTCGCTTTGAGAATATTCTCCTGCGAGCCGAGATTGCCGATATGTGCCGTGCCGATATTCGTGATGACCGCAGCATCCGGCGCGGCGATCTTCGTCAGATAGCGGATCTCGCCCGCGTGGTTCATGCCCATTTCAACGACGGCGACCTCCGCATCCTCCGGCATATGGAGGATCGTATACGGCACGCCGATGTGATTGTTATGATTGCCGCTTGTCGCGTAGGTACGGTATTTTGCGGCGAGAACGTGCGCCGTCATGTCCTTGACGGTCGTCTTGCCGCTGCTGCCTGTCACGCCGACAACGCGCAGTCCGCCCGCCTTGCGGCCGGCCATGTGATGCCGCGCCAGATCGCCGTAGGCCTTGACGGAATCCGCCGTGACCAGATACGGGATGCCCGGATTCTCCTGCGGTTCCTCCGTCAGAATGCATAGGGACGCACCGCGCTCCGCTGCCGTTTTCGCATAGAGATTGCCGTTGAAGTTTTCGCCGCTCAGCGCGAGAAAGCAGTTGCCTGCGGCGATCGTCCGCGTATCCGTGCTGAATCCGCTGACAGAAAACGACGCATCTGCGCAGTTTTTCAGTTGCACCCCAAGCACCCTTGCAATCTCGGAGGCCTGCATCCGCAGATCATTGATTTCCTGCAATAATGCCATTGCTCAGCCCTCCGCTGCCAGTTCAAGGAGGCGTTCGATCAGTTCAGGGAACGGCTTTCCCTCCGCATCCCACATCTTCGGATACATCGAGATCGACGTAAATCCGGGCAAAGTGTTGATCTCGTTGAACACGACCTCATTGGTATCGCGTGTGACAAAGAAGTCCACGCGGGACAGTCCGGCGCAGCCGAGCGCACAGTAGATTTTCACAGCCCATTTGCGCACCTCAGCGTTCTTTTCCTCGCTGATGCGTGCGGGGATATAGGCTCTCGATGTCGAGGTGACATACTTTGTATCATAGTCGTAAAACTCAGCACCTGCGTCGATCTCGCCGGCAACAGCCGCCTTCGGGGAATCATTGCCCAGCACAGCAACCTCGACCTCCATGCCGTTGATGAATTCCTCCGCGAGGATCTTTTTGTCATATTTGAATGCCGCTTCGAGCGCGGGCATCAGCTCTGCCTCGGTTTTGACCTTCGAGACGCCGACCGACGAGCCGGTGCTGCACGGCTTGATGAATACCGGAAAAGCAATATTTTCCATAATTTTGCTGCACATCTTTGCCGCATCCTTCTCGAAATCCACGCGGCGCAGCGTCAGCCAGTTTGCCTGCCGGACGCCGGTCGTTGCCGCGATCAGCTTGGTCACGGATTTGTCCATAGATGCCGCCGATGCGCAGATGCCGCAGCCGACATACGGGATGCCGGAGAGCTGGAAAAGTCCCTGCACAGAGCCGTCCTCGCCGTTTTCGCCGTGCAGCACGGGGAAGATCACATCGACCGGAACGGTCTCCACGCCGTCCTTCTGGATGACGCGCAGTCCCATGCCGCGCTCCGGCGAAAGGAACGCCGTCCGGTTATCCGGATGCTGCTCCCAGTTATCCGTCGCAATATCCTCATAACGGTCGCCGCCGTAGAGCAGCCATTTGCCCTCGCGCGTAATGCCGACCGGCAGGATCCTGCGGTTTTCCTTTTTCATGTTGCGCAGCACCGCTTCTGCCGAGACCAGCGAGACCGCGTGCTCCGGCGAAACGCCGCCGAACAGCACCAGAACTGTCTGCATAAAAAATACCTCTTTTCGGAATTCAGATTGAATGCGGGCAATCAAAGCAGATGCGCGTCACGCCGCAGCATGGCCGCCGCAGCGCGAAGCGCAGATCTGTCAGATGTCCGTTCGCATACGGAATTATTTTTGCCATCAAGTGCCGATAAACCGGAGTGTGGCACGGAGCGGAGCTTTTATAGAATAAGGTATCCGCTTCGCGGATGCCATTCTGAATGGGTGCCTCACTCTAGGTCAGTTTACTGACCGAAGGCACACCAAGCCCGCGAACGCTTGAACGCTGGGGGAGTTTCGCTCTCTGCGGAGAGCGACGAGGGCTCTGCCCTCGACCCGCGAGCTTTTTGAAAAAAGCTCGACCAAAAACTTTAGATAACATCGCCGGAAACGAATTGAGGTTTCCTTTGAGCGTTAATTTGACTCGATCAGCGCCGTAACAGCGACGAAACTGATATGTTATGCGAAAAATTCGCCTGCGATCATGACCTTTGCGATCTCGCAGTTCTGATCGAGCAGGATCAGATCGGCATCCGCACCGGCCTCGATGCGTCCCTTTTCCGGCGCACCGATCATATCCGCCGGCGTTCTTGTCGCCATTTTCACGGCATCGGCAAACGGCACACCGAAGGAAGCCGCCTGCTTGACACAGCGCCAGAGCGTCGAGGTAGAGCCTGCGATCGCGCCGTCCATTGTCCGCGCAACGCCGTCCTTGACCTCAATGTCCTGTCCGCCGAATTCGTACATTCCGTCGCCGAGACCGGTCGCACGCATCGAATCGCTGATGATGACCATGCGGTCGGGGCCGAACATTTTATAGAGCATCATCACGACGGCGGGATGCAGATGCAGTCCGTCCGTGATCGCCTGCACATAGATATTCTTTTCGAGCGCTGCGGGGATCGGGCCGGGATTTCTGTGGTGGATGCCCGGCATTGCATTGAAGGTATGCGTCAGGCAGTTTGCGCCCGCCTCGATCGCCTTGATGCAGGTATCATAATCCGCATCGGTGTGGCCGATGCAGACCAGCGCGCCGCATTCCTTAATGAACTCCATGCTGCCGTCCAGCTCCGGCGCGATCGTCACAACGCGCATTCCGGGCAGCGATTTGAATTCCGCGAGATCGGGATTGCGGATGAACTTGCCGTTCTGCGCGCCTTTTTTCTTCGCATTGATGTACGGGCCTTCCATGTGGAAGCCGAGGATGCGGGTGCCGGGGACATCGGTTTTGCCCTCGGTCACGCGCTTGATTGCTTCATAGCTCTGCGTCATGGTCGTCGGCAGCCACGAGGTCGTGCCGTTCTTCGCGAGGAATGCGCACATCTCCTCAAATTCGCCGTCCATTGTGTCCTTGCCGACGCAGCCGTGTGCGTGCATATCGACAAGGCCGGGGATCACGGAAAGGCCGGTGCAATCTTCACCTGCTCCGCCTGCCGCCGGTGCGACCGCGGTGATCTTGCCGTTTTCGACCGTGATATCAGTCAGATTGCCCTCAAAGAGCAGATTTTTCAGGATCATACGGATACTCCTTTTCTTAAGGGATTTCGTAATGCATATTGACAAAATAGTCACACAGAACGCCTTTTTTGCCGTGACGCAGGCCGGGGATATTCTCATACTGCCCGAAGGCATTCAGGATAACCTTTCCTTTTTTCGTGAGGATCGCCGGACGGAATGTGAGGAGCACGCCGTCCGCCTGCGCCGCATCGGAAATGTCATTCAGCATTCGCTTTCCGGCATCGGTCAGCGTGATACAGACATTCTTGCCTGCCATGCGCTTTCCGTCATAGATACCGCTGCAAAGCGGCGCCCAGCAGAAATGCGGCAGCCCGCCGATCATCTGATAGGCGAACAGCTCGGAGGGCTCCTCCAGCTCCGGAATCTTGCTGCACAGGATCATCGGCGTCAGCGGGAGATCGGCATCGCCCTCAATTTTCAGCGTGATCCTGCCCTCGGCGATATCGCTGCGGATCTGCGTTTCCAGATCGGAAACGATCTTCTGCACGAGCTTGCCGTAATCCTCCTGCACAGCACGCAGATTCGCGGTTTTCTGTTCTTTCAGTGCGAGCTGCCGGATTTGCAGCATCATTTTCATTTCTTCTGAAAAGATCAAGCAGGCAGCTCCTTTCAGGATTTCAGGTGCGCAGCAGCGGGATCATTTTCCCGCCGGCAGCGAAGCAGCCGCAACCGCCTGCCCGACGCGTCTGTCCATCTCATCCGGCAGAATGAACTGAATCTGCTGATACAGCGCAGGGAATTCCTTTTCCAGTACTTCCTTTGCCTTTTCGATGATGAGATCGCCGCCGAGACCGGATGTCACGCGGCCGGAGATCTGAAGATAGCGGATGTCGTAGAAGTCCGCATAGTTCGCAATCGCATAGCCGAAATATGTACCGATCGTGCGGAAGATATCCTTCGCGCCCTCGTGGCCTTCCTCCAGCACCTTCTGGACAGCCTTGAGCTTTTCCGCGAGCGTCAGGCTCTCATCGAGCTGAATGCCGGCCTTCGGTGCAAGACGGATGACCGCATCCTGCGAGAAATACTTCACGCCGCAGCCGTAGTCGCCCGACCATTCATCGACCGGCGACGCAGGATTGTAGTCCACCGGCACGAATGCAAGCTCATTGTGCCAGCCGGTGACATGGCCCTCGGTGTCGATATAGCCGCCCGCCTCGGAGGTACCCATTGCAATGCCGAGCACGCCGTTGACATCCATAGCCATAGACGCTGCGAGCGCCGCGACATCGCCGTCATTCGCGACGGCATACGGCACGCCCAGCTCATTCAGCACATCGACATAGACATTCTTGCAGGCTTCGCCCTGCGTATCCTTCGGCACCTTAAGGAACAGATGCGAGACCATTGCGCGGTTCGCGACCAGAACGCCCGCCGTGCTGACGCCGACGGCATCAAAGGACGGCATATGCTCTGCCGCTTTGAGAATCGCGGCCTTGATATGCTCATGGTGATAGGAGATATCCTCCGCGAGCTTCGGCAGCCAGACGATCTCCTCAGACCAGACGGTCTTGCCGTCCACGACCGCAGCGACCTTCATATCGGAGCCGCCTGCATCGAATCCGACGCGGCAGCCGCCGAGGTTTCTGCCGATCGGCAGCGGACGGGATTTATTTTCCGGCATATCGGCAAAATCCCGCTCCTCGACAACAAAGTCACGCTCATAGGTCGTGCTCCAGAAATCGACATCAAAGGCACGGAGCCCTTCTTTTGTATATGCGTCGCGGATGTATTCGTATACATCATGATCGCCCGCGAGCATGACCTTCCAGCCGCCCGCACACCAGAGGATCGTCTTGATGAGGCGCTCTGCATAGCGGCAGTTTTCGGCCTTGTCATCGCCGAGCATGGTGTCGCGGCGGTAGACGAGTCCGTCCTCACGCTCCACGGCGATCGAGAACGGTCTTTTCGCTTTCGCGAGGAAATCGCGGTTAAAATATACCGCAGGGATAAAATCAGAGTCGAGAATCGGCTGAATCATACTATGTTTCCTTTCATAAATTATTTGAGCAGCAGCCGCAGCGGACGCGGCCGTATTCTTATAATACAACAGAACAAGCGGCGGTCATGAACCAACCGTCGCTTGCCAGCATATTACCGGAATTATTTGGTGTTTTTGATATTCCAGCGGAACGGGCAGATGCGGGAAGCCTTTGTGGTATCATACATATAATTCTTGTCGATTGCGTTCACATCGAGATACCGGTAATTGGTCTTCTGTTCCGGATCGCCGAAGAGCTTGAATTTCAGTCCGCCGCCGACACTGGATTTCTGAAGCACCGGTCCGAGGCGGTGGTTTTCCTTCATGAAGGAGATGATTTCCGAGGCCATGACAAGCGAGGAATCCGCGACATTGTATACGCCGGTATAGGTCAGCGAATCCGCCTGCCGGAGAAAGCCGATGATGAAATCGGAAATATTGTGCAAACAGCACATATGATAGCCGTATTCGCCCGTGCGGAACACGAAGATCGTCTTGTCCTTCGGATCGGTGATACGGGACATCAGGTTCTCGGTGAAGTTCAGCGAATAGGTCATCGGCACGCGCATGACACAGCAGATCATGGTTTTGGTGTTGCGGACATCGTTTCCGAATGCCGTTTCGGAATTCGCTTTCATTTTGCCGTAATTCGAGACGGGCTTGACCGCCTCATCCTCCCGCACCGGTTCACGCGAATCCGGCTGCTTATAGACCTGCGTCGTACTGAGCAGGATGAACTTCTGAACATTCTTCGCAATCGCAAACTTATAGATGAATTTATCACACGCAGCACATTCCTCAAGCTGCGGTCTGTCAACGATCGGCCCGAAGTCATTATCGACCGAGCAGGCCAGATGCACAACATAGTCAATCTGAAATTCGTCAAAGATATTACCGTATTTGCCCTGTTCCGTCGGTCCGGCCTGTCGGAAGATAAAGTTCTCCTTGCCGGCATTGTATTCACTTTCTTCTTTATCCACTGCGATGACCGTATTGCCCTTCTTCAGAAGGCCGGAGCAAACATGATCTCCGATCATACCGCAGCCGCCGGTTACAAGAATCGTTGCCATAACACACAGTCCTTTCCTTGGTGGAATGAGTGCAAGCCCCGCGACTTGACTGCATACTCTACCTACTATACTTCATTCTTATTATATCACAGCAGCGCCATAATTGCAAGCACGCCCATAAAATTTTACATTTCTGATTATCCGCATTCTGATTCAGCGGCTCTCATTGTTTAATATTTCTAAAAAGAAGCCGAATTTCCGCTCTGTTTCTAACATTTTATCAGGAATTTTCCCGCAAATCTGCAAAAAATTGCTGTAAAACTGCCGCACAGCGATCCTCCAGCAGTCCTTCGGTCACACGCGGCCGGTGATTATACGGCAGCAGAAACATCTGCTGCACCGAGCTGACTGCGCCGGCCTTTTCGTCATATGCGCCGAACACAACTCTGTCGATCCGCGCATTGATAATCGCGCCGCTGCACATCGGGCAGGGCTCCAGCGTCACATAGAGCGTACAGCCGGAAAGCCGCCACGAGCCGCGCTTTTTCGCAGCCTCCTCAATGGCGAGGATCTCGGCGTGTGCGGTCGGGGAATGATCCTGCTCACGGCGGTTTCTGCCGCGTCCGAGGATCTCACCGGTCTCACGGTCAACGACCACCGCGCCGACCGGGATCTCACCTGCCGCCGCAGCCTCCTCTGCCAGAGCAATCGCCAGCTCCATGCATTCAAAATCATCCGTCATCGCTTTTCTCCTTCATGCACCGCCCGAAATCAATAGAAAATTTGCAGCAGGGCGACCAGCAGGGACGCCGCCGCCCACGGCATCATTGTTACGGATTGCAGCATCACGGCGGTTTTTTCCGGCATCGGAAGCGCCGTCTTGCGGTTCTCCATTGCGTAGCGGTTATGCGTTCCGCGAACAAAAAGTGCGATGACAAGAACGCCCATCGAAATCAGCAGCAGCGCATATTCCCAGAGCTGCATAGTGCCCGTCGCATAGACCAGCACCAGCCGTGCATAGGAGAGCCCGCTGAAGATCACGCGGATCACAATGCACTTGAAGATAGAGCCGGCGCGCAGGAACAGATAGCCTGCCGCCAGTCCGATCAGCAGCTCCGCCAGCCGGTCCGGTGTCGCATTCGGCAGAAACGCTGCAATCAGTGCTGTGCACAGCACCGCAAACGGATCGCCAAACTGCCGCAGCAGCGGAAAAATACATCCGCGCAGCAGCATCTCCGCCAGCGCCGAAACGACAAGAACATCGAATACGCCGTATGTAAGAATCGCTGCCATATCCTTATATGAAAACAGATCCTGTGCGCTCGCGACACCGAGAGAATTGGCCGCGAGGCTGTAGATTCCGGCGATGAGCATTCCTGCGCCCGCCGCCGCGAGCAGCTCCTGCACGGCGCCGACCGAGACGGGAAAGACGATCCGGCGCGGCAGCTTGCAGATCCGCAGCAGCAGCAAGGACGGGAGCAGATATTTCAGAACGGCGGTGATGCTCTTGACCGCAACACGCGCCCACTGGCTGCCGTCCATTTGCAGCGAGAGAAAATCAAGGCGAATATCAATATGAAAGAGCCGCAGCAGTGCGATCAGCACGCTGCCGCCGACAACGGCAATCAGCAGAAAGAGCAGCAGCGCCAGCCCGATGATCTGGCTGCACTGCATCAGTGCATTCCGCTCCGCATTCGCAGCCGTGACCGGCGCAACAGCGTTGCCGTCCACATATACATTTTCATTCCGAACATCTGTAAAGCGATAGATGAATGCACCCTTGGTGTGCCTCCGCCAGATCAGATAATCGGAATTATATGTGCGGTTGCGGGATGAATAGGAAAAATCCTCCACAACATCCGTATGTGAGCCTTCCAAGTGCGCCCCCCCTTTTTCCGCTTTATCTTATTATTATATCAAATTCCTTTATAGGATTTGTGCAGATTTCGTTAAAGAAATATGAACATTATATGAATCAGAATACGATCGCACAATCCTGTGTCCGGATTGCACATCGTTATTCACAGATTAAATGAATTTCGATTTGTGAATTTGATACAAATATCTAATAACCGCCGCATTTTTCACAACATAGTCGTATAAAAGCAATATTTTCTCTTTACAAATTGCTTTGCTTTCTGGTATAATATAAACGGAGTTTTGTCTGAAGCTCTGATATATTACGAGGGGGTAATTTCATATGAAAACAAAAAAGCTGCTCCGCATGAGCGGAGCCGCACTTGCCGCGGGACTCCTGCTTGCGCAGGCTGCCGCGTTCCCGGCAAGCGCAGCCGGTACTCCGACTGCCAAGGAGATCAGCACCTGTGACTATGTGTATACGATCGACGGCGGCCTGAAGATCGTGCAGGGCGAAGCGGCCGAGTTCACGCTCGAACAGGTCGGCGTTCCGTCCACCAAGGCACTCCGTGAAATCTGGATGGATGTCACAATGGATGTCTCCTCCGGTAAGCCTGCAATGCCGGCACTCGGCTATGACTGCCCGGCATATATCGATGATAAAGGCGAGGAAGCAACATGGTACGGCGACGGTCTCTGGATGACAACGCCGACCGAGCATACGACCATCATCATCCCGATCCCGGAGGACAAGCAGCTGACATCGAGCAAGTTCGGGGTTCAGCTGTGGGGCGAGGCCGGCGATACGATCGGCGAGATGACGCTGAACGCACTCGGCTTCATGACCGGCGACGGCGGCCAGGGCATGGGCGCCATGACACGCAAGGGCGACGGCAATGATGACAAGACCGTTGACAAGCAGGATGTTACGGATCTCGCAAAGTTCCTGACAACCGAAACCGATACGCTCGCAGCACCGGCAAATGTCAATCTCGACGGCAACAGCCGCCTCAATGCGGCCGATCTGACACTGCTCAAGAGAGGCATCCTGAACGGCGACTTCAATAAGACCATCGACGGCGGCGAGACCGCAATGGAATTCGCACAGCACATCAAGCTCGGTTGGAACCTCGGCAACTCGCTCGATGCACAGGATCCGAAATATCCGAGAAATTCCGCCACTGAGTATGAAACCAGCTGGGGCAACCCGATCATCTCCAAGGAGTTGATCAAGGCTGTCAAGGATGCAGGCTTCAATACTGTCCGCGTTCCGGTTTCGTGGGGCGCAAAGATGGACAACACCACCTATAAGATCAAGGACGAGTGGATGAACCGCGTGCAGGAGGTTGTTGATTATGTCATCGACAACGATATGTACTGCATCCTCAATATCCATCACGATAACTCCCCGGCGAACTATCCGTACTTCTATCCGAACAGCGAGAATTATGAGCGTTCCGAGAAGTTCGTGACAGCAGTCTGGTCGCAGGTCTCCGAGCGCTTCGCAGGCTACGATGAGCACCTCATTTTCGAGACGCTCAATGAGCCGCGTCTGGTCGGTGATTCGCACGAATGGTGGTTCCCGTCTGTTGACAGCACCGTTCAGGATGCATTCAACTGCATCAACAAGCTCAACGCAGCTGCGCTGAAGTCGATCCGCGATTCCGGCGGCAACAATGCAAAGCGTTATGTCCTGATGCCGACCTATGCAGCATCCCCGAACGAGCTGAATGTCAACGGTATGCAGATGCCCGACGATGACCGCATCATGGCGGAGATCCACGGATACAGACCGGAGAACTTCGCAATGAATGCAACTGCCAACTGGAGCGAGAGCGCCGGCGCAGGTGAGCTGATCGCCTTCATGAACACGCTGAAGAATAAGTTCATCAACAACGGCATTCCGGTTATCATCGACGAATTCGGCGCAGTCAACAACAATAACGAGGACAACCGTGCAGAGTGGGCAAAATATTATGTCTCTCTCGCAGATTCCTACGGCATGGCCTGCGTCTGGTGGGATAACAACGCATTCAATGTCGGCAAGGAGAACTTCGGTCTGATCGAGCGCGGCGGCAACACGGTGAAATATCCGAAGATCGTTGCAGCAATGGTCGAGGCGGCGAAGAACCGCGGATGATTCTACATAAGTCAAACGGCACAGAGCAATCTGTGCCGTTTGTTCTTTGTGCGCGAAAAATTCTCCTGAAACCCCTTGACTTTTCTGTGGCTTTGTGCTATAATAATACAGTCGTCATATGGGCTCGTAGCTCAGCTGGGAGAGCGCCGCGTTCGCAACGCGGAGGTCGAGGGTTCGATCCCCTTCGGGTCCACCATCTATAGATGCGTATTTTTAAAGGTTACGAAATACGCCAAAGAAGCCGCAGATACGCCAAAAGCGTGTGTCTGCGGCTTTTTCGTATCTGCAAATATATGCACTTTTGTTCGGAACGGGGTTCAAAATGAGGATAACTGACGCATTTTGTGTCTCGGATTTCTGGAAAGCCCCTTGCGGAAAATAGTGCGACAGTGCGACAAAAATGACTTTCCGACTTTCCTGATTTCCGCTGGTATCCGGTACTTACCGGTACTTTCCGGTATTTTCAGGCATTATCGGCCCTAATATAGTGAATTAGATACCCCTGCCCTGTGGATGCGACGGTGCGACAGTGCGACACCTGTTTTTTGCCTGTTTTCCGGTCAAAATTAAAATACGCAGGTACGGAGAGAGGGTATAAAAAAAAGAGCGGAACGACTGCAAAGCCGTTCCGCCGCTTTTTACTGTTTCATATAAAACTCGCATTCATAACCGTCCGCACGGAGCAGCAGGCCTTCCGCCCAGTCCGGCGGCTGTTCCATCAAATTGCAAATCTGCTCTACCGGAATCTCCGGAGCACACTCTACGATAACTTCATCGTGAACATGTCCGACGATATCCATATCCCTCATCGCTGCCATAGCGTGCATCAGAAGGTCTCTTGCAACGCCCTGCGTGATGTTCTCAACGAGCTTGGCACCGTATGTTCTCAGACGCAGCCATTTCTTGTTTTCTCCAACGCCCTCATAAGTGATGACGGTCTTGCCATTCTCGTCCTTCTCAACCTTCGGTCTGACATACGCCAGTCTGCGTCCGGAGGGCAACTCTATAAGGAGCATTCCAATATCGCAGGAAAACTTTAGTCTTCCGAGAGCCATACTGCTCTTGTCGGTAATCACCTTGACTGCGACCGACTGCACATCGCTCCAGAATTTGACAATATTCGGAGATGACCTTCTCCAGTCATCCACAAGGGAATAGAGTTCATCATCAGTGAGTTTTAGTTCCGTACCGCCCATTGCCTTGATTGCACCGATCGAACCGCCATAGCCGCAAGCAAGTTCCGCGATCTTGCCTTTTTGTCTCAGATGACCGTTTGTGCCGTTTTTCTCAACAGGAACGCCGAACATCTTGGAGGCAGATGCACAGTAGATATCCTCACCGTTTGCAAAAGCGTCCATTCTCCATTTCTCATCAGCGAGCCATGAGAGTACCCTAGCCTCGATCGCGGAGAAGTCGGCTACAACGAATTTCCTGCCCTCCGGCGGGATAAAAGCGGTTCGAATTAACTGTGACAGCGTGTCTGGAACATCTTCGCAGCTTGCCTGGACAGCATCGAAATCTCCGGATTTGATAGTTGCTTTCAGTTCAGCAAGGTTATCAAGATGATTCTGCGGCAGATTCTGTAACTGGATCAGGCGACCTGCAAACCGCCCGGTTCTGTTTGCGCCGTAGAAGCTGAACATTCCTCTCGCTCTGCCATCTTCGCAGGAAGCATTCAGCATCGTATAATATTTGCTGACAGATGATTTAGAAAGCTGCCGGTAGAGCCTCAGAACCTCTTTCGTTTCATCGTCGGCTGTTTCCATGATTGCAGGTAACGCTTTCTTGTCGAGCGAATCAGCGGTGATTCCTCTGCGCGTGAGCCAGTCCTTCATTTGTGCCGGAGAGGTAGGATTGTCAAGACCGGTCAGCTCTTTCAGTTTAGGGAACAGCACGATCTTAACCTGTTCGTCGAGTGCAACAGCCTTTGCAGCATAATCCGTGTCCACAAGAATCCCTCTGTCGTTGATGCGCTGGTCGATATAGAATTCATACCAAATGAAGTCGGGGACAGGCATTTCCGAGAGCAGACGCTGGATTTTCAGTTCAACCTCAACATCCCGTCTGTTGTACTCGATAAACTTCTTCCATTCCTTCGGTGCATCAGATTTATCGTGGAACAGGTAGTTTCCCTGCTTATCCTGATGGAGTGTGCAGAAGTACTTAATAAGGTCTTTACCTTCGGACATTTTCTTTTCTTTCAGCCTCAGCAGTTTGCCCATATCGTCAAGGGAGGACATCATACCGAGATATCTGCTGTGGATCATATCACACTGCCATGATTCCGGGGCGATGTAGTTGCCGACAGAATCATCGAATTCAAGTAAGTTGGGGTAGTTCTTGCGGAGGTAAACCGAAAGGCAGACGCGCTCAAACATGACATTAAACGCCTTCTTGATGCTGTTTGTGTCTGTCAGCGCTGCGAGAATCTCATCTGGTAGCGTTTCGCCGTTTGCAATATCACAGGTCGCCACAGCACCGCCGTCGATTGAATAGGAAACAAGCAGCAAATCGAAGAATTCCGACTCCGCATATCTGTAAACGCCGCATTCCTTGATGTTCTCGTCGGATGCGGTCTCAATATCAATTGTCAATACTTTCATAAATATAATCCCCTTCGTTCAGAATGTGGGGCAGCCGCAGCAACAGCTGCCCCCAATCGGTTAATCAGCAAATATTTTCTTGGTCTCGCGGTCGATCCTGATATTATTGTTGAGCTTCACATCAATTGTATCGCCGACCTCGACTCTGGTTACTGTATCGCGCAGAAATGCAATTGTATCCTCGTTGCGGACCTCTCTGACATACTCGGTAAAATTCTCCCTGATGCAGTTGAGATCATCCTGCGTAAAGACCTTTTTGGAGGATTCATACTCGCATATTTTGCGGTCGATCGTGTTGATCTGCTCATCCATGTTGCCGATCTCTGTGATAATTGAGGGGATGCTCTCGCCGTTTGCAACGACATCGATCAGATTCCTGCGCCTTTTTTCGATGGCAGCCTTGTCAGATTGAAGAATGCTGATCTGTAAGTCAATAGATTTGTTCTTGGATGCTCCGTATTCGTTGAGCCGCAGCAGTAATTCTTCTTGATTTGCGGGTGAGAAAATGCATTCTTTCAGCCCGTAAATGATCATATCATCGAGGTACTTCTCGTTCACGGTCTTGGTCTTGCAGCAGTCGCAACTGAATCTGTACTGCTTGGTCGGTTCGTTGTTTTTGTTGGTTTTGCTGTACTGTACTTTGCCGTTGAGCGGCTTACCGCACTTTCCGCAGAAAACCCTGCCGTTCATGGGGTAGTAATTCTTGCCGTTGTGGCTTCTGATCTTATTGTGATTGTCCCGCAGTCTGTCCTGTACCTTGTTGAATAACTCCGTGCTGACGATCGCCGGAACACCGCCCTCTACACGGTACTGCTCTTCTTCGCTTTTCAGCTTATGGCTGTTGCGCACCCCGCGAAAGTCTTTGCCTTCATGCTTGTTCCAGAAATAAGTACCGCAATACTTTTCGTTTTCAAGGATGCTCTTTATAGAGGTTTTGCAAAATGATTCGCCCTTTGCAGTCTTGTAGCCGTTGTCATTGAGCCATTCGATGATGCTGCCGTAGCTTAGACCGGCTGCATACATCTCAAATATACGCGCTACAGCGGGTGATTTCGCTGGGTCGATATGCAGCTTTCTGTCGGCGCCAACGGTGTAGCCATAGGGTGGGATCCCACCGTTATGTACCATTTTTTCGGCGTTGACCTTCAGACCCTTCATCGTCTCGTTTTTCAGTCGAATGGAATACTTCTGCGCAGCCACGGCTTCATCAAGTATATCAGTCATATCATTGGGGTTCATAGAATCCAGTCCGTCTGTTGATCTGATGCTGATTCCCTGCAACGCGAGCTCGTAAATGACATTCAGCTGCTCACGGGCGTTTCGATTGGAGCGGTCGAAATGGTGGACGAGAATCATTTTCACCTTCGGATTCTTTTTGATATCCTCCAGCATCTTGAGGAATTCGTCTCTGTGTTTCATTGTGGTACCGCTCTTGGCGGAATCAACATAGTCGCCAACAATCTTGATGTTATTCTCTTTCGCATACTGTCTGATGTCCGCGTCCTGCGCACTCAGGCTGTTGTTTCCCACCTGATTCCACGATGAGATACGCCGATACATATATGCGTAGATTACGCCTTCGTCTATCATGTTACCAAATCCCTTCTCAATATTAGTAATCTATTTTAAGTATGAAGGCGATTACTCGCCCTCATACCCGCTTTCATCATTGGTGTTCACTGTCTCTGTGTAGATACGATAGAACAGCTTGATCACGCTTTCGGGAAGCTCCTTCCCGGATTTGTCCGATACGGTCTCCATGTCTGTGTAGACATGGTAGCCGTTCTTATAATTGGTATGCTTCAGGAAGTCCCTCTTGAAGCTAAAATTCTTAACAATCATGATTCATCCAGCCCTTCAAAATGTGTCAGGATGTATTCCAGAGTCATACAGCCTTCATCTGATGCGCAATCAGCCTCCGGCAATTTGATCTCGTAGCAGTTAACAAGCGTGCCATTGAAGCGTAGTCTGTTCTTGATCGAATTCTTCTTGCGTCTGAACAGATATCCGGCAGCGTCAAGCTCCTTGATCACAAGATCGGTATTTGACGCACCGTAGTCGCATAATACCCATAGAAAGAGTTCGTCAATGAACGCTGCGGTATTGCTCGTCTCGTCCTTCTTGATGCCCTCTGCATACGGATGCATTGCAACATACGCGAGAAGGTGCTGATAGTATTTCTCAGCGATATTCGTTTCAATACGGAGTGTGCGGGAGTTTTCCACCATAATAGCGGTGACGGCATCGAGGTCGATGTTTGCGCCAAAATCCAGAAGCGCCTGTCCAGCCAGCAGAATCACCGCATACTCGTTAATCAGTCTTTCCGCCATGCGGAAGCCGTCTAAGCTGCCGAGAGAGTTTCTCATGGTGTCTCTGCACTCATCATACTGCTGCATAATACTGTCATGGTCTGCAGATAACAGATGTTCGGATAGTGCTTTGCCGAGAATTCCGTAATACTTCTTGCTGAACTTATTGATGCGGTCGCTGTGTTCAGCGCTGTCGGTAAACTGCAATGAAAAGCTGAACATGCGGGCATCCAGTCCGGCGTTGTGCATCTCGCTGTCTGATAGCAACCTGTTCTCGGAGGAGGTGATGACGATGGTTTTCCACTTCTTCTGTTCCCGCAATTCGGCTTCACCGCTGCATCTGCTTTTGTCGTGGTCATTGGATACAGTATAGAAGAATTTATCCAGATTGACATCACCCGAAACGGTTGCCTCATCGAAAAGCTGCGGGATGCCGAATTTTTTGGAAACAATGGTCAGGAGCGCCGAAAAGGTACCAAAAAACGGAATATAGAGCTTGTCATCGGACGGATCGGTGAATATCGATGTCATAAGCCTCTGTGCGGTGCTCTTGCCTGTAGTGGATGCGCCGTACAACGAGATCACGAACGACATTAGAGGGAACCCGCATACCATGCTCAAAAATGCAAGGAAAAGAGCAGCACAGCTGCAGCACAGAGCAAACATAAGCGCCTTGTTTGTGATAAGCGTATTCAGCTCTGCGACATAATCGCTCAACCGGACGTCTTTCGTATACTGAAGCATCTGCGGCT
This sequence comes from uncultured Ruminococcus sp., assembly GCA_946621745.1. Taxonomy (GTDB): domain Bacteria; phylum Bacillota; class Clostridia; order Oscillospirales; family Ruminococcaceae; genus Firm-04. The sequence continues at coordinate 4,547 of CAMOOV010000018.1, read as the reverse complement.
CTTCGTCATACGCTCTGAATGTCAATTCACTGTCCTGCATGAAGAAACCCATGCCGTTTGGCTTTTCTGCAACCGTACAATTCACCAGCTGTCTGAAGATGAATTTACTCAAGCTATCGGCATGATCGAAATTGAGGAGCAGTCCATACTTTGACAGCTTGATGATGTCCTTTGGATACAAGATATCATAATCGACCTCGATGATCTTGCCGTTGATTCTGAGTCTAACCCGGTGTATATTCTTGCTGTCCCGATAGGCGGATATAACCTGAAACCAGCTGGAAAGCCAGATCACGCCCCTGGTTTTTCCGGAGTTTACTGCCAACAGCAGGTACCTGCCATTAACCGGAATGACCGGATAGAAAGGCTCGGATTCCATGAGGTTTTGTAAAATCGCCGGACTAATTTGCTTGGAGCCGAACGCGCTGACGCTTTCCAATACCTGTGCAACCTCGTCATCAGTGTTCACATCAGCGAGTGTCGGTAAAACTGATGGCTTATGGAGGGCCATAAGCAGCCACCACCTTTCATAGGATGCCGTAACCCCTGTGTGGGGGTTACGGCAATAACAGTTACTCATCAAGAGAAATCTTCTTGATATTAGAGAAGGTCATGGTTTCGCCCTCGCTGTTACGAACGTCGAATTTGACCTTCAGACCAATGAAATTTTCAACATATTCAACATTGGCCTGCGAGATCAGCTTAGAGAAAGGATAGTCCTCTACCCAGTCGCCATCCACAGAGTTCTTGAATTCTGTGCCATCATCCAGCTCGAAAACGAACATAACCCGGTCTCTTTCTTCGACGCTTTTGTACCAAAACGCGTCAATGATCGTACCCTTATAGGAGCCTTCGGCGAGGCAGAAAGTAGACTTCCTTGCGATCAGCCGCCTGCCCTTGCTGCTGACGCCATTCTCAACGGTCCTTTTGTTTGTTATTTCCTTAAATTTTTCCTTCATGATATTTCCTCCATAAAATTGGTCTTGGTAGTGGCGCGCCGGTACTCAGACCGGCGCACCGCGAATCTTATTAGTCTATTAGTCGAATCCAAGGATTACAATTACGGACCCTTCTTCGTCGGTCTGAACCTGCTCGATGTGGCCGCATCTGGTGGTTGCGTTGCGCTTGAAGTCCACATTGGGTACGAGCGCCATGATCTTCTCTGCCAGATTCACTGAGTAGATAATCGCCCCTTTTCCGAACTCGTAAGCTCCGGGTGTTTCTTCCGGAACCGCCCTGAACGCGACCTTCGAATCGCTCATGAGCACTTTAACATGGGTGGGACTTCCGAGCGCCGTATATAGATTCTTGGTAACACCGAGTCTCCAGCTGCCGTCGGCATCGATCAGTCTGAGTTCACCATTCTTGTTGAACTCAGCTGCGACTTCACTGAACCCGTTCAGATCGTTGTATCCGTTCGAGCCAAAGGATACTGTTTTATAGACTGATTTTTTAACTATTTTGGCCATGTTTTTTTTCCTTTCTTGTTTTGCCCTGAAAACGTGTGCCCGAAGCATATTGCGGTTGGTTCCTGCAGCGCCTTGTTTGGCGCTCACGGTATCTGATCCGTGCTGATTTGCATCAGGATGCGGGGGTACAGCAAACAGCGGGCTTGTACCTACAGGCCCTCTGGTTCCGCTCAAATGCTTCGGATCTATTCATTTTTCAAGGTTCTGGTCAGAGCCGAAGCCGATTGACAAGCAACCGATTTTCGGCTATAATATCAGTAGATGACTCAGCGGTTAGGTTTCGTGTGGGCTCAATCCGGAAACCACTTCGCCGATCTGATATCACGTAACCGGCCATCGGCTGCGTGGTCTTCGTGCGGCCATTCCGACACCTGACGCCCTTCATCATCTGTTTCTATCGTAGAGTAACCTGAAGTGAATGTCAACAAGTACTTTGAGTACTCTGAGTACTTTTTTTTTACTGATCCTCAGTACGTTGCATTTCGTATCTGTCTATGATGTAATTGTGCAGTTAAGAATAGGGGGGAAAAAATGGCGCAGAAAACAATAGCCTTCCCAAGTGATCAAGTGCAGTTTACTGCTGGTATTTTTTTCTGGTTGCTTGTAGAATCTATGAAGAACAAACGTCGCCCAAGAGATAACTATAAAGCAGATAAGGATAAATTGACGCAAACACAGTTGTTCTATGATTTGGATGTTTTAGTTAGAAATAGCAACGAATCGGTGGGAGAGTTCAAATATTTGTATACAGGAAACACCCTTAATCAATCATACAAAAATGCAGCGAGTAAGTTCAAAAAAGATGGAAATTTAGGAAAAAATAGTAGTTTATTCTGTATTAATGATGTTTATTCTGTTAAAAGGTTTGATAATAGTATAAATAGCGATTATACAGCAGTCTATACGCAAGCGGTCGCTTTAACCCGTATGTATTTCGGAAACGCTTGGTCGGATAAGAATGATGCATTGATTCAGAAAGTACTGTTTTTAATCCGGAACGATACTAGCATCAAAGATGATCAAGCTTTCTTCATCTGCTCCGACGGCTCAACCAAAACAAAAGCCGACCTCGTTGGCATAGATGCAATTGAATTTGAAGCATTTTTGCTTGGTATATGGCACTTCTTGATTGTATCTCAGAGACTGCAGTGTGGTCTGAAAGACAAAAACAAACTCCTTGAAAAGTTCGCCTATGAAGAACATAGCATCAATTTGGTCTTCAGTGATATAGAGATAACGCCAACGGCAAGATCCGGAGACTTAGATGCACAATACCAAACAGACAGCAGTAACAACAGCACAGCAAGCAATATAAGTAAAGGATAATCAGTTGAGGAGACAAAGGATAATTACAGCACAGCAAACAACATAAGTGAAGTAAAACCAGAAGAGGAAACAGAGGATAATACCAGTACAGCAGATGATGTACAAGAAGAACAACTGAGAGAGGAAACAGAGGCAAATAAACGAAGAATACCCCCGGTACAAGCGATACAGCAAATACAGAGAATCATCCAAGGAATGAAAAGATCAGCATACATCCCTCATCGTATCAAAGTGAGAAGCACCGAAGGCGAAGAGCATATACCTAGACACGATTGCGCGGAAGAACTGGATGCTAATGACAAATATATCTTATCACACCTTGATTACCTAAACGACATGATGGATGACTTGTACAAGGACACACCACTGAAATGTGCCGCGATAATAGAAAGTGGAGGATTGCCAGATGATGTTATTATAGACGACAGAAATTTCTCTTCAATATTTGCAAATAATGAAATCACTTTGACAAGAAATGTGTTCTTTACTCTGCTGCTGGAAACGGTTAAGACTGATAATCCAAAGCGGGGAAAAAATATAGAGGAGCGTCTGTTTCGTGATCTGATGAAACTGATCGGCATTGCCTGTCCCGAAGCTAAACCAGACCTGGAATACCTAACCTTTTTTGATGACAAGTTCAGATATCTGAAAGCAGCCTACTCTGCCGAAAGCCTTGATGATGAGAACCAGATAAAGGCTTTTGAGGATAAAATCAGTAATGACTATGATGCGGTTCTTGACAATATGATAAGAATTAGGAAGAAGTATTTTAATTCACAGAAACGAAACGAGATGTTGGTAGATGCATTGATCGAGTTCATTTGTTACGACGATAGTATTCCGAGTACTCACAAATTCGTGATCAGTGAATTCGGAAAGAGGCGATTGAAAAGAAAACTGTCCGAAAGCGATGAAATCGAAATTGATTTTGAACCTTTTGTTCTGGATGTCCTGCGCTATGTGTTTGCTTTGCGAAATACTAAGGATGCCGAAGGAGCGCAAACTTTTAGCACAGTTTTCTTGCAAAAATATTGTTTTTTAAAGAAAGACTGCGCGGTTTTTCGCGGATGCATAAAAAAAATAAACGAGCAAAGTGATCGGATTGTAACGCTCACACACCTTGAATAGACCTAAAAAGCTCCGGCGGCTGGTTATTCGGCTGCCGGAGCCTTTCTTCACTGCCTCAATACTCCGATGCCAGCAGCATCGTGCAGTGTTCACCGTCATCAATCACATAGACCTTTTCGGTGACGGCAGTATCAGCTGTAGCGAGGATATAGGTCATTTCAAACTCCGGCTGCTCGCTACTGTGGTGGATGACCTGCAAGCCGTTCTCCACGCTCAGTCGGAACACCTGCAAATAGTCTTTCGGCTGCGGCATCTGGTCAATCGCCTGCCACATGAACAGCTGCAATTCCGGCGGTATCTCAGCACTGACTCCTCTGGTCAGGTATCTGCCTTTACTCTTCTCAAACATTTTTGCCCTCCTTAAATCTGGCATACAAGTCTCCGCGCCGAATCTCTACGGTTTCCGTCAGATCATCGGTGATTCCAAAGCCGAGATTCAGTGTCGTTTCCATACGGTACGGGTAGACGGTAATCCGCAAAATGAACTGCTGAATCAGTGCGCGGAATTTCTCACTGTTATGCGGTATGTTTCGGAAATTGTCAATCAGGTATTCGTAATCCTCATAGTCCAGCGCATTATACTGATGCATACCGGTGAGCTCTGCAACCAGTGCATTCCTGCGT
>CAMOOV010000017.1 GCA_946621745.1 uncultured Ruminococcus sp. | reverse complement strand
CATGCGGCGGCAGGCGGCAGTCTGCTCCGGTACGCGCACCGTCCTCATGGATATGCCGCGCATCATCGGCGAGCGCATCAATCCGACCGGAAAGAAGCGCATGAAGCAGGCACTGCTCGACCGCGATTTTGATTATCTGCGCGGCGAGGCGATCTCGCAGACCGAATCCGGCGCGGATATTCTCGATGTCAATGTCGGTACGCCCGGCATCAACGAAGCAGAGGTGCTGCCGCAGGCGGTGCAGGCGATCCTCGAAGTGACCGATCTGCCCTTACAGCTCGACTCGTCCGATCCGGCGGCACTCGAAGCCGCCCTGCGCATCTACCCCGGCAAGCCGATTGTCAATTCCGTCAACGGCAAGGCGGAATCGCTTGCGACCGTTCTGCCGCTCGTGCATCATTACGGCGCGGCGATCGTCGGTCTGACGCTCGATGAAAACGGCATCCCGCAGACCGCCGCAGAGCGCTTCCGCATCGGCAAACGCATTCTGGATGAAGCGCAGAAGCTCGGCATCCCGAAAGAGGATGTCTATCTCGACTGCCTGACGCTGACTGCATCGACCGGCGAAAACGGCCCCGCTGAAACGCTCAGTGCCGTCCGGCGCGTGCGCGAGGAGCTTGGACTGCAAACGGTGCTCGGCGTATCCAATATCAGCTTCGGCCTGCCGAACCGCCCGCTCATCAACCGCAATTTCCTCTGCATGGCGCTCCAGAACGGTCTGACCCTCCCGATCATGAATCCGATGGCTGAAGGCATGACCGATACCGTCCGTGCATTCCGGATGCTCTCCGGCTTCGATCCGAACTGTGAGAATTTCATCGCAGCCTATCAGGATACCGGCACCGCTGCTGCGGCAGCTCCGGCACAGAGCAGCACGCTGACGCTGGAGGGCGCGGTCATCCGCGGCCTGCGGCAGGATGCGGCGCGGCTGACGCAGGAGGCGCTGCAAACGCATGAAGCGCTCGCGGTCGTCAATGATATGCTGATACCGGCGCTCGATACGGTCGGCGCGGATTACGAATCCGGCAAGGTGTTCCTGCCGCAGCTCATTCAGGCCGCGACCGCCGCGCAGAGCGCATTCGGCGTCATCAAGGCGAGCATGGCCTCGCAGGACGGCGATGCGGACAAGGGCAAGATCGTCATTGCGACGGTGCAGGGCGATGTACATGATATCGGCAAGAATATCGTCCGGCTGCTGCTCGAAAACTACGGTTATGATGTGATTGACCTCGGCAAGGATGTGCCGCCGCAGAAGATCGTCGATGCGGCGATCGAAAATCAGGTGAAGCTCGTCGGGCTTTCCGCGCTGATGACAACGACCGTCGGCGCGATGGAGGAAACGATCAGGCTGCTGAATGCGCAGTATCCGGAATGCAAAACCGTCGTCGGCGGCGCGGTGCTGACTGCGGATTATGCCGAGACGATCCACGCAGACTGCTATGCAAAGGACGCCAAGGCAACGGTCGATTTTGCCAAGACCGTTTACGGATGAGAAAGGAGCGATTGCTGTGCGTGCGCTGATCCAGCGTGTATCCTCTGCGGCCGTCAGTGTGGACGGCGAAACCGTCGGCGCGATCGGACAGGGCTTTCTGGTGCTGCTCGGCGTGACCGATACCGACACAGATGCGGAGGTCAGCCGCCTGACCGATAAGCTGCTGAAGCTGCGGATCTTCGCAGATGCCGATGACAAGACGAATTGCAGCATTCAGGATGTCGGCGGGGCGCTGCTCGTGATCTCGCAGTTCACGCTCTGCGCGGACTGCCGCCGCGGAACGCGTCCGAGCTTTTCTCATGCGGCAAAGCCCGATGAAGCGAACCGGCTCTATGAGCTGTTCCTTGCGCAGTGCCGCGCCGTGATCCCGCAGGTCGAATGCGGTGTGTTCGGTGCGCATATGCAGGTCACGCTCTGCAACGACGGCCCGTTCACGGTGATGCTCGATACCGACGATTTGCAGCGGCCGCGGCACGAATAAATCTGAACGATGTATGAATAAGCAGTAAAAATTATAATATGATATTGACACTGTGCCTCCCGAATGCTATAATATATTTACAATATATTTTCGGGGGGCAACTTTATTCATGCTGCATCACACCTTTATTCCCGCAGAGGACGGGAACACAGAGACGATTGTTCTGCTGCACGGCTTCGGCGGCAATTCGCGGATCTGGAAATATCAGATTCCGCTGCTGTCGAAGTACTACAATGTGCTGATGATCGACCTGCCGAGCCACAACGAGGGCAATCTCCGGCTCTCGGAGCTGGATGTCACGCTGGATGCAATCGCAAAGGAGATCCTTGCGGTCTGCGATCATTACAGCGTCCGCCACGCGACCTTCATGGGTGTCTCGCTCGGTACGGTATTCGTGAAGTACATCGAGGCATATTATCCGGATTATGTGGATTTCGGCATTCTGGTCGGCGCGGTCGCAACGGTCAATTCGCTGCTGCGCGCCTGCGCGGGGGTATTCGCCAAAATCGGAGACAAGCTCCCCTTTGCCGCGGTCTATCATGTTTTCAGCTGGATTATCATGCCCGGTAAGCGCAATGAGGAGAGCCGCAGCATTTTCCGGAAATGTGCGGTCGCGCTCAACAAGAAGGAATTCAAGCTCTATATGCATATTTTCAATCAGGCGTTCCGTTTCAGCAAAATGTTTGAGCTGGAGCTGCATCCGGAAAATATCTATATCTCCGGCAAGCTGGATACCTGTTTCCTGCGCCGGACGGTGCGCGAGGCAAAGCAGACTGCCGGCCGCATGATCCAGATGGCAGCCTGCGGTCATGTCTGCAATATCGTGCAGAAGAACCGCTTCAACCGGCTGATGCTGGAGCTGCTCGACCGCGATCCTGCGGACGCAGCAGCGGCGGCGACCTGACAATCACAAAACCGGAAGCGCGCTCTGCACTTCCGGTTTTTGCATCATCCGAAAAGGAGCGTCCAAATGAACGATATCCATGTATACGCGCAGTATTTTGCTGCATCGGCGGAGTACGCCGGCATTCCGCGCCGCGCTGCCGCCGTATTCCTGACCGCATCCTCCGCAGAGGGCAATATCCGGTATGCGCTGACCGTGACATTCTTCCCGCATGAAAACGCGGAGGATTTCGGCATCAGCTATGATGCCGCGGCGGAGACCGTGCTGTATGAAGCCCGCGGCCGCCGCTCGAAAAAGCGCGAACAGACAATGCTCGAATCCATCCGAGAAAAGGCCGATGTGCTCGCGGCAGAGCTGGGCGGGCGGATTTTCTGGGATCAGCCGCTGATCGAAGCGCGGTTCGGCTGAAATTTGCTTTGTGCATTTTGCCGGAATCTGCGGGAATTCTTGACAAACAATGCTCCGGTGTGCTATAATAAAATGTAAATCAGCCGGCAGCATTCGCCGGTGAACCATTCCCGAAAGGAGCGCCTATGCCATGCTGCTGAATGTCACGCTGTCCGTAAACGCTGTACGAGTTCCGGTATCGGTACAGCTGCCGTGAGGCTTCTTGTTGTTTGCGGGCATTTTTGCGCATGGGAACGGATCGCGAAAAAAGGTCAGTGAGCGGTAAGGAGCTTATGCTTCTTGCCGTTTTTTATCATCTTGAAACGGAGGCTGTTTATGGAACCTATCAATGAGATCGCTGCACGCGTAAGAGAGCTGCGCGAGGTATGTGATTATACGCAGGAGCAGCTTGCTTCGGAGCTGGGACTCGATCCCGCCGCCTATGCAGGCTATGAGGAGAACGGCGATTTCCCGATCAGCGTACTCTATGAGATCGCCAACAAATTCAATGTTGATTTCAATGAGATCATCACCGGCGAGCCGAGCCGCATCGACACCTATCAGGTCGTCCGCCGCGGCAAGGGCAAGAGCATCAGCCGCTTCCCCGGCTACCGCTTCAAGGATCTCGCGTTCCGCTATGCGGACAAGATCATGCAGCCGCTGCTCGTCACGCTGGAGCCGACCGATGAGCCCGCAAAGCTCGTCACCCACGCCGGACAGGAATTCAACCTCGTCCTGAAGGGCTCGATCGCGGTCGTCTTTGAGGATCAGGAGATCATTCTCAATGAGGGCGACTCGATCTATTTCAATCCGACCTATCCCCACGGACAGCGCTGCGTCGGCGACACAAAGGCAAGATTTCTGACTATGATCGCGGAATAAGCCGCGGAATGCAAATATAAAGGAGAACTGATCAATCATGCTGTTAGACCGATATCTGCCCCGGATCGAATTTGATTCCTATGAGGATTTCGTGAAGAACTACCGTGTCAATGTGCCGGAGGATTTCAATTTCGGCTGGGATATCGTCGATGAATGGGCAAGGCAGGAGCCGGAAAAGCAGGCGATGCTCTGGCTCAGCCACGACAAGCAGGAGCGCAGATTCACTTTCACAGAGATCTCGAAGCTCTCGAACCAGACCTGCCACTATTTCCGCAGTCTGGGACTGAAAAAGGGCGATGTTGTTCTGCTGATCCTCCGCCGCCGCTGGGAATACTGGGTCATCGCGACCGCGCTGCATAAGCTCGGCGTCATTCTCATCCCCGGCAATCTGCTCTTTACCACGCACGATATCGCTTACCGCGGCAATATGGCGGAGATCTCCGCGATCATTGCCTGCGATGACGAATATATCCGCACACAGATCGACGGCGCTGCTCCGCAGATCAAAACGCTGCGCAAGCTGATCGCCGTTGCTGAGCCGCGTGAGGGCTGGGATTTCTTCACCGATGAGATCGCGAAATATCCGGACACCTTTGAGCGTCCGACCGGCGACGAAGCGACCAAGGCGACCGATACCATGCTGATCTACTTCACCTCCGGCTCGACCGGTATGCCGAAGATGGTCTGCCATAATTTCGCGCATCCGCTCGGCCATATCGTCACTGCAAAATACTGGCATCAGGTACAGGAGAACAAGCTGCATATGTCGATCTCGGATTCCGGCTGGGCGAAGTTCGGCTGGGGCAAGATCTACGGCCAGTGGATCTGCGGCGCGATCCAGTTCGTCTATGATTTCACCGGCAGATTCGATGCAAAGGATATGCTTTCCGTCATCAGCAAATATAAGCTGACGACCTTCTGCGCACCGCCGACCATGTACCGCTTCATGCTCCAGGAGGACATGACGCAGTTTGACCTTTCCAGCATCCAGAATTTCTGCAATGCGGGCGAGCCGCTGAATCCGGAGGTCTTCAACCGCATCTATGAGCTGACCGGTAAAAAAATGCGCGAGGGCTTCGGCCAGACCGAGGGTACGGTTCTGATTGCGAATTTCCCGTGGATCGACCCGAAGCCGGGCTCGACCGGCAAGCCGTCGCCGCTCTACAATATCCATCTGCTCCGGCCGGACGGCACCGAGTGCGAGGACGGCGAGGAGGGCAGCATCATGGCCTGCGGCATCGACAAGCAGCACCCGACCGGCCTGTTCTGCGGCTATTACAAGAATCCGGAGCTGACCGAGGCCGTGCTGGGCGGCGAGAATTACGATACCGGCGATGTGGCATGGCGCGATTCTCACGGCTATTACTGGTTCGTCGGCCGCAATGACGATGTCATCAAATGCTCCGGCTACCGCATCGGCCCGTTCGAGGTCGAGAGCGCTCTGCTGACGCATCCGGCTGTCGTGGAATCCGCGATCACCGGCGCGCCTGATCCGATCCGCGGTCAGGTCGTCAAGGCGACGGTCGTGCTGGCAAAGGGCTATACGCCCTCTCCGGAGCTGACCAAGGAGCTTCAGAATCATGTCAAGCGCGAGACGGCACCGTACAAATATCCGCGAGTCATTGAATATGTCGATGAGCTGCCGAAGACGCTCGGCGGCAAGATCAAGCGTGCGCAGATCCGTCACCACGACGAAGAAGCGGCGAAGTAACTTTCGCAGCGTGCGGTTTCTGTTATCCAGGATGAAAAAAAGGTCGTCCTTTCAGAGGATGGCCTTTTTTCAAAATAGTGCCGGTCTCCGATTTGAGATCATGCTGCGAAAAAAATGAATTTATTTTTTCCTTATCCATTGCACTTTTTAAGATAATATGCTATAATAGAAGTACCAATGGGAAGTTTCGGTTTTCCCGCGAGTCATTTTATAAGAAAAGGAATGAGTGTCTATGAAATATTCAATCAACCAAAAGGACGGCCATATGGTAATCAAGATCACGGGCTGGCTCGATTCCCAAACCTCCCCGGAAATGGACAGCGTTGTCCGCAGCTCCCTCACGGGTATCACCGATCTGGTCTTCGATTTCAGTGAGCTGAAATATATCTCGTCCGCCGGTCTCCGCATCCTGCTGTATGCCAGCAAGGTCATGCTCAACCAAGGCACCATGAAGATCACCGGATGCAGCTACGAGGTTCTTGAAATCTTTGATATCACAGGCTTCTCTGATATCCTGACCATCGAATGAGGCAGACGATATGAAAACCGAGAGCATCAAGATTGACAGTGAGCTGCGCGGGCATGATAAGGCCATGAAAACTGCCCGCAAATTTGCATCGTATAACGAGCTCTCCGGCAAGGATGCTATGCACATCCGGCTGCTGACCGAGGAAACCGTCAGCATGGTTCACGGCATTCTGGAGGACTTCACAGGCGATCTCTGGCTGGAGAGTGAGAAAACCAAAAAAGGCCTTGTCTGCCGGATCTGTCTGTCTGCGGAAAAGCAGGCGAATAAGGTGCAGGAGGCGCATATTCTCTCTGTCTCAACCAGCGGAAAAAATGAAAGTGCCCGGGGTGTTATGGGAAAGATCCGCGAGATCTTCCGCCGCAGTCTTCAGGCGGATTCCGACGCAGATGAGGAAAAGATGCGCTGCATGGCAGATGCATGGATGGACGGCGGAATTCCGGGTGCAGATTACACCCCCTCTGATTCCAAATACTGGTCGCTCCAGCTTTATAAAAAGACTCTTTCAGGCGGTAAGACTGAGGAATGGGATGAGCTTGAAAAGTCAATCGTCGCAAATCTGGCAGATGATGTCAAGGTCTGGCTGTATCCGGATTCGACGATGATCATTGTCGAAAAACTGTTCAGTTAACAGTGGTTACACAGAAAGGCGGTGCAGCATGAAAGAGCTAGACATTACTGCGATCCCGGATAATTTAAATACTGTTTTGGAATTCATTGATTCGCATCTGGAGCAGGCCGGATGCTCCCTGAAGATCCAGATGCAGATTGATCTGGCGGTGGAGGAAATCTTCGTCAATATTGCACACTATGCATATAAGCCTGATATCGGCCCTGCGACAGTGCGCGTTGAGGTCAAGCCGGACGGCTCTGCCGTGACAATCACATTTATCGATCACGGTGTGCCGTTTGATCCGCTTGCAAAGGCGGATCCGGATGTCACGCTTCCTTCTGAGCAGCGGCAGATCGGCGGGCTCGGCGTATTTCTCGTGAAGCAGAATATGGATGATATCCAGTATGAATATGTGAACGGAAGCAATATCCTGACGATGAAAAAAGATCTGTAAAGCCTGCCGTCAGCAGGCACTTAAAAAGAACAGGCAGATGCCGCATCCATTGTGCGCATCTGCCTGTTTTCTTTATCAGTTTGCGTTTGCGGTTTTGACGAAATTCGGATTGTGGTAGATGACCACTCTGCCCGGCATCTCATTGTAGAGCGTCCAGCCGAGCGATTCGAGGATCGGCGTGGTGAATTCGCCAAGCTCACCGGTCGGCCCGTAAACCAGATACTCATAGCGATCCGGTTCGAGCAGGCGGTTGTTGTCGCGGTCACAGTCGTTGAAATCGTAGAGGTAAATATAATCGCGGTCAGCGCAGTGCGGAAGCAGGAAAGGCGTTGCACAGACAACACCGTCCTGCGGAATGCTGTCAAGAACCTCCTCGACCTGCTGAAAACCCTCCTTGCCGTTTTCGTAGGAGATGCGGGAATCGAGATTCTGAACCGACATACCGGCAAAGAAAACCATTGCAGCCGAGCCGAGCAGGATCGAAAGATCATGCTTTTTCTCCTCGCCGAGATCGTCCAGATTGAGGATGACGGTAAAGAGCAGCAGGCAGAACGGTCCGAAGATATACTGATAATTGATATCCGCAGCATAGCCGTAGCCTGCACCGATGCAGAGATTCATGATGATGAACGGGAGCATCAGCAGATAGCGGTGGATCTTCTTCGTGATGAACGGCAGGAACAGGATCGGGAGCATGACCTTAAAGAAGAAGTTGATCGTCTGCTCCTGGATCAGCAGGCTGAAGAAGTAGGAGGGATCGAGCAAAACATTCTTGACGACCTCACCGAGCCCGCCGCCCGGATTGATGATGAGATTGCCGAAGCGAATCGCGGTCATCGTCGCGCCGTCACCGTGGGCAGTCAGCCAGCGAACGATCAGGAGCATATAGACACCGCTGAGCGCTGCCATTGCAATGCCCTGCCAGCGCATCTTTCTGTCATTCTTATATTCAAAGAACATGAACAGTCCGATGCAGACGATATAGAGCGGCGCATCCTCCTTGACGATGCAGACCAGCACCGTGAAGATCCATGTCAGGACGGAGCTTTTCCGGTCGATCGCATAGAACAGCCACATCAGCAGCGTCGGAAGAAACGCATTTTCGTGGAAATCATAGAAGCAGGGCGAGATGATCGAAATGCTGAATACATAGGCGAAGCTGATGAGGATCAGCGCGAGTCCCTTGATCTTGTGGCGCTTTGCGATCAGGAACATCGGGATCGCGCCGCCCATTGCGAGAACTGCCTGCGCGATCAGCAGTGTCGATTCCTTCGGTACGAGCTTGTAGAACGGGACGAGCAGATAATAAATATAGGAAGCGTGGATATTGAAATGCGAGAGCAGCGTGTCGCGCTCGCAGGTGGTGTATGCGTGAAGGCCGTTTGCAAGATAGTGGTACATCTGCACGAACAGGCCGAAATCGTGGCAGGCTGTGCCGAAGATCATATGCCGCTTGACTGCGCCCTCTGCGATGAAAAGCGTGATCAGGATCGTCGCGACCAGCACGACCGCTCCGGCAATAGGCCAGGGAATCGCTTCAAACGGTCTGCGTGACGGGAGCTTTGTGATGACATAATAGATGAAGACTCCGGACACGAACATCACGGCAGTGGTCATGAAGAAATTATTGGCGTGCCAGAGCATTGCGATATCGAAAAAGAGAACGGAGAATATCGCGAAGCCGTGATCTATGACCCGCGCCTTTTTCGGGACGATCGAATGGAAGCAGGACAGCGTTGCGAAGCCTGCGATCACGAAGATCAGCGAGCAGATCAGCATACTGCCGCTGTTGATCTTCGGCACAAAGTCGCGCCAGTTTTCCACCGGATTGAGCATGAACTTTTTGCGCAGATAGATGACCCAGAAGCCGGAAAGCAGGAAATAGAGTCCGATCATGCGTGTCAGCAGCATATTCGGCAGGTCATAGCGAGTCAGCAGTCCCTTTGCATCATTGATCAGGGTTTTGAACGAATACTGCTCCTCTGCGGGGGAATCTGTACTGTCAGGGGCAGTCGCATCCGCGGCGGGCTTGGGTGATGTATCTGCATCCGCAGCGGGCTTTGATGAGGTATCCGCATCCGCCGTCTCTGCGGCGCTGTCTGTTTCCGGCTCCTCGGCAGCAGGCGTCAGCTCCGGTTCATCCGGAATCAGGTCTGCCGGAGCATCATCCGGTTCATCCGGTTCATCGGGAACCGGCTGTTGGATGTCCTTTTCCGGCACGGCGGGCTGCCGTTCCGCGTCCGCAGCCGGCCGGCGTTTTTTCTTTGCCATAGTATCCTCCTCAAGCTGTGTTTTTCCGGGCATCAGCGCCCGCACTTCACATACTGTTTATTATACCACAATCCCCGCATAAAAGTCAATCCCCATTCTGCCCGGCGCAGTGCGCATAATAATGCGCGAATGTGCCATACTGATAACAAAACCGCTTTCAGAAAGGAGGTGCGCAGTATGGTCGGTTTTCTGCTCGGCTGTATGCTCGGCGGCACCGTCGGCACAACGGTCATGTGCCTTTGCATCGCATCGAAAAACAGCGATCATCCCGAAGTCTGATCATTCACAGAAAAACAGCGGTGCATTCATTGCGAGAACGCAAATCCTGCACCGCTTTTTTCATTGCTCAGACAGTCACATCATGGAACTGGATATTGCCGAACGAAACCTCCGGCGGTCTGTTCCAGATCGCCTTCATAAACTCCGGAAAGGCCTCCTCCGCAATCGACATCAGACGGCGGAATACCTCAACAGCCGCCGGTCCGATGCGCTCGGTATTCTCCGGGAAATCATATTCGATCGTCACGGACTCCGTTTCCGGATTCACGGCGAATTTCGCATAGCGGTAATGGTCGTTCATGGAATTGGCAACGCGCAGCATCTCCGTCACATCCTTTTCCTTGAAACGGACAAAGTGCGGCACACGCACAGACACATCATTGGCATCATCGCTGACCAGGAAATGCACAGTGAACGATGTATAATCTACGATTGCATTTGCAGACAGACGGGCTGTATCCTCATCCTCCTGCACACGAAAAATCAGGCTGTCTTCCTCAAAAGCCTGCACCATTTCTTCGATTGCCGGATACATCATATTCCTCCTTCCCGCGCTCAGTTCTTCAGCAGAGCCATGAATTCCGGATAGCACTGGTCAATGATCCCTGCGCTGCGCATCAGCATCTCATAGGCACATTCGCCGAGATTCTCCGATTCAAGCGTGAAATCAAATGCTACATCCACGGAATTTGCTTCTGTGTCGATATAGAATTTCAGAAAACGGAATTTGTTATTGCAGTCGTTGACGACCTTCAGCATCTCGCCGAGCTTTTCCTCCGGAAAACGAACCAGATTGAAAATGCGAAGTGCCACATCATTTTTCTCACTTCTTGAAATATACATTGCCTCGAACGCAGTGCTTTCGGCAGTAATGCCGATATGCAGGGCGCTGCTGTTATCGCGGGCTTCGATGCCGCACTTGAGATCGTGCTCCTGCATCGTCTTGTAGATCTCATCTGTTGCCGGATAGACCATTGTCATCCCTCCTTTATTTGATATCTCTATTATAATACATCCTGCGCTAAATGTCAAGCAAACTGTTCCGATCATTCTCCGTATTTTACAAAGCAGTTACAAATCTGCGCGGTGTCTTGACAAATGCCGGAGAATCGTGTATAATTAGGAAAATTTTTGCAGAAAGGCAGGTGAATCCCATGAAACGCAGTGACAGTCATGATAAGCACCCGATTATGAAAACCGAATACCGAATTACACACAAGACATGGAATTCGCCCGGACGATCTGTCTTCGTGCGTGCTTTTTGCGCATGATGATTTCAGAGAAGATGAGCGCTCCTGCTTTGTGCAGGGGCGTTTTTTGTTTGGTCGTTCGGGCTTTCCGGAAAGGAACACAGTATGTTTGAAATACAAGGAAAGTACGCATCTGCGAAGGTTTTCGCAGAGATCGCAGAGGAGAGCGCAATCGCACAGATCTTAGCGCTCTGCAATCAGCCGGTCAGCGAGGGCGCAAAGATCCGCATCATGCCCGATGTCCACACCGGCGCAGGCTGCACGATCGGAACAACCATGACCGTCACCGATACCGCGATCCCGAATCTGGTCGGCGTCGATATCGGCTGCGGCATGGAGACCGTCCGGCTGAAGGAAACCCATATTGAGCTGCAAAAGCTCGACAAGCTGATCTATCAGAAGATCCCCTCCGGCTTTGATGTACGGGAAACACCGCACCGCTTTGCCGAACAGTTTGCGCGGGAATCGCTTTACTGCGCCGACCGTATCCATGTCCGCCGGATGATGCAGAGCATCGGCTCGCTCGGCGGCGGCAATCACTTCATCGAAGCGGATCAGTCCGAGGACGGCAGCATCTATCTGGTCATCCACTCCGGCTCGCGGCATCTCGGCGTCGAGGTTGCGCGGTATTATCAGGAGGAGGCATACCGGCAGCTCAACTGCGCCGGTGCGGATGACATCAAGGCACTGATCGCCGAAATGAAGGCGAACGGCCAGCAGAAGCAGATCCAGAAAACGCTGAAGAAGCTGATGACCGAAAAGCGCACGGATGTCCCGAAGCATCTTGCTTATACCGCAGGCAGGCTCTTTACGGAATATATCCACGACATGAAGCTGACACAGGAATTTGCAATGCTCAACCGCCGTGCGATGATGGATGAACTGATCCGCGGCATGGGACTCCATATCGCCGAGCAGTTCACGACAATCCACAACTACATCGACACGGAGCATATGATCCTGCGGAAGGGCGCAGTTTCGGCACGGCGCGGCGAAAAGCTGCTCATCCCGATGAATATGCGCGACGGCAGCCTGATCTGCACCGGCAAGGGCAACGATGACTGGAATCAGTCCGCACCGCACGGCGCAGGGCGGCTGATGTCCCGTGCTGCGGCAAAATCCTCCTTTACGGTCTCGGAATTCAAGAAGCAGATGCAGGGCATTTACTCAACCTCTGTCAGCAGCGGCACGCTTGATGAATGCCCGATGGCGTATAAGCCGCCGGAGGCGATCATCGGCTGCATTGGTGATACGGTCGAGATCAATGAAATCATCCGCCCGATCTACAATTTTAAGGCAGGTGAAGCTGAATCATGAAGAAATTCGTTCCGTATGAGAAAATGAGCAAGAAGCAGCGGCGCGAGGCAGACCGTCAGCGCCGCGGTGTCTGGGAGATCTCGCCGGTTACGCGCATCGCGGACACGGACAAGACACATTATTCGCGGAAAAACAAGCATAAGAAAAGCGGCAGGGATGACTCTCTGCCGCTTGGCTTTATTGTTCCCGCGCAAATGTGATAAACAGGATCATCCCCGCCGGATCGGGCTGCACCGGAACTGCGCTGACGACCTCCCATCCTGAGCGGTTCATCTCCCGCATCAGCCGCTCGGCCTCATCCGTGCGGATATTGTCCGCACCCTGCACATCCATAAAATCCGTCGGCATGAAGAATTCCCGGATGCTGTTCATCAGCGAGGGATGCTGCGCTGCCGCAGGCTCCGCCGGCGCTGACGGACTGACAAGCGGCACGGTCAGGATCTTGTATTCCTTCATCGGCTGTTCCTTTCGTCAGATATGCCTGCACTTTGAGGACCGCGCGACCTTTTCCAGATCGTGCCTGCTGATATACTCCTCCGAGTAGCCGCAGCAGCCGCAGATGTATCTGTGTACGCCGATGCCGGAGAAGATCGTCGCGCCGAGCATGATATTATTGCCGCTGCCGTATGCGCCGCAGGAACCGGGGATCATCAGGATATCCTGACCGCCGCACTTCGGGCAGATCTTCTTATACTTCATAGTCCTCACCTCATTCGATCGTCATTACCCCTCCGGAACCGGCTGCTCCTGTGCCGCTGTGCCGCCGGCGGCCGTACCGGTACCTGCCGCACCGGACACATCCAGCAGAAGCGATGCATCGCTGCCGGAGACCTTCGGCACGGCACCGTCCCATTTTTCGAGCATCTTGTCCTGAAGGACAAGCTCTGTCAGCGAATTGTTCAGCAGCTCATTGGCATCGGCCTGTGCCTGTGCCTTTTTGAGGATCGCGTCTGCCTCTGCCTTTGCCGAGATGACCTTCTTTTTCGCCTCGGCCTCTGCAATGACAATCGCCTGATCCTGCTCGGTTTTGGTTTTCAGAAGGTTCTGCTCTGCGACCTGCTTCTGCTCGATCGCCGCATTGAACTCCGACGAGAAATCAAAGTTTACAATGTTGAATTTCTCGATCAGGATGCCGTATTCGCCGACCTTGCCCGCAAGCTGCTCCTTGATCTGCTCGCCGACCGCCGAGCGCTCTGTAATGAGCTGCTCCGCAGTGTATTTTGCAGTGACGGATTTCACGCTCTCCTGCACGGCGGGCGTCAGGACGACCGCCTGATAGTCGCTGCCGATATTGCGGTAGATATGTGCGGATTCCGCTGATGCAATATTGTAGTTGACCGCGATCACGCTGCTGACCGTTTGCAGGTCCTTTGAGACAGCCGGTGCATCGACCTCGTAGACCTGAATCTGATTGCTGATATCCACGACCTCCTGCACGAACGGCGCCTTGAAATGGAAGCCCTCGCTCAGTGTCCGGTCGCTGACCTTGCCGAGCGTCACGATGACGCCGGTATGTCCGGCAGGAACGCTGCAGGTCGAAGATGCGACTGCGATAATTGCGATCATGCCTGCAATGACACCGCCGATGACCTTTCCGGCTGTGCCCTTTTTCTTGACAGTATATGTTTCGGTATTCATAGAATTTCCTTTCCTTTGCGGACAGCGCTCATCTCTCTGACGCCCTCTCCGTCCGCCTTGCTGATATCATATCACAAACCGTCACGGTTTGCAAAGCCGGAGAAAATGCCGTAGAGAATCTGCATTGAAAATTTCCGGCATTTTCTCTGGTTTTCTCTGTTTTTCTTTCATTTCCGTACCGTGTCACGGTTTGACGGAATCCGGCTATCATTGCTCAAAAATCGCGTATCTGCGTGATTTTTGCACAGTACCGTTGCCGGATGCATCTCCGCAGAATCAGATGCTTTGTGTGATTCATCAAACAGGTCATCCGATCGTCTGCCGAATTATGTGAATTGCACAAAACAGGGCGCGTATCTTGCATTTTCAGCGCGATTCTGGTATAATATAATCTGAATAGATATCTGTTACCGGAAGGGATGAGGATGCGTGAATTCGCTCTTTGAGATCACAAAAGAATTATGTTCGGCGCGCGGTGTTTCCGGCAGAGAACGCGCCGCCGCAGAGACCGCCGTGCGGCTGCTGAAGCCGTTCGCACCGGATGCGGAATACCGCGGCGGCAATGTCATCGCGCATATCGGCAGAAACCCGCAAAAGCCCGTTCTGATGCTCTGTGCGCATCTCGATCAGGTTGGATTTCTCGTGACGGACATCACGCCGGACGGCTTTCTGCGCATCGGTGCAGTCGGCGGCATTGACCGGCGTCTGCTGCTCGGTCAGAGCGTGACGGTCATGGGCAGCGAGCCGATGCAGGGCGTGATCTCCATTCTCCCGCCGCATCTTTTGCAGGGAGAACAGGCCGTGCCGGAATTCGGTTCGCTCTGTGTCGATCTCGGATATGCGGATGCGGCGTCACTAAGCGGTAAGGTGCAGCGCGGCGATGCCGTGTATTTTGATGCGCCTGTCAAGCAGCTCGCTGGCTCCCGCATGACGGCGCCGGCGCTCGATGACCGCTGCGGCATTGGTGCGGTCATTGCGGCAGCCGAGCAGATCAGCAAAGCGCCCGCACTCCCCTGCAATGTCGTCATCGCATTCGTCAATCAGGAAGAACGCAGCGGACACCGCGGCGCAAAGACCGCCGCATTCGCGGAGCGCCCCGATTATGCGATCGCCGTCGATGTGACCTTCGGCACTGCGCACGCTGAATCCCCGCAGGAGACCTTCCCGCTCGGGAGCGGCCCTGCGATCGGCATTTCGTCCGTTCTCGATCAGCGGCTCTCCGATGCGCTCATCGAAACGGCGGAAAGCGAAAAAATCCCCTATCAGCTTGAGATCATGCCCGAATCGACCGGCACCGATGCAGATATGCTCGCGCTGTCGCCGTCGGGATGCGCGGCGGGTACTGTCTCGATCCCGCTGCGGTATATGCATACACCCGCCGAAGTCATCGACCTTGACGATGTGCAGCAGACTGCCCGTTTGCTTGCGGCCTATGCAGGGAGGTGCGGAAAATGAACATGACACTGCTCAAAGCGCTCTGCGAATGCTGCGGCACATCCGGCCGCGAATCGGCTATCCGTGACCTGATCCGCGCAGAGCTTGACCGCAAAGGCATCCCCGCCGAATGGATCCGCACAGACCGGCTCGGCAATCTGCTCGTGCATATTCCCGGACAGAATCCCGCAAAGCGGAAGATCATGTTTTCGGCGCATATGGATGAGGTTGCGCTGATGGTCACATATATTTACGATGACGGCACGCTCGCCTTTGATACGGTCGGCGGCATCAGCGCGGCGGCAGTCATCGGCCGGCAGGTGCAGGTCGGCAAAGACCGCATCCCCGGCGTGATCGGCACAAAGCCCGTGCATCTGCTCTCGAAAACCGATCGCGATCAGCCTGCCGATATGCATAAGCTGTTCTGCGATATCGGCACCGGATCCAAAGAGGAAACGATGCAGCTTGTCCGCCCCGGCGACATCATCTATTTCTGCGGCGATCTGCGGGAATTCGGTGACGGCTCGGTGATCGGCAAGGCGATCGACGACCGCTTCGGCTGCGCCGTTCTGCTGGAGCAGATCCGTCCGGATCTGCCCTGCGGCGCGGACTTTGCATTTCTCGTACAGGAGGAGGTCGGGCTGCGCGGCGCGGGTGTCGCGGCTGCACAGATTGACCCGGATATCGCCGTCATCTTTGAGGCGACAACCGCTGCGGATATCCCCGGCTCGGACGGCGCTGACCGCGTCTGCGAACTGGGCGGCGGCGCGGTAATCTCGTTCATGGACGGCCGGACGATTTATGACAAACAGCTCTACGATCTCGCAGACCGTCTTTGTGCGGAGAACGGCATCCGCAGGCAGACCAAGACGAAGATCGCGGGCGGCAACGATGCCGGCGCGATCCAGTCCGCCGCAGACGGCGTGCGCGTGCTGGCAGTCAGCGTGCCGTGCAGGTATCTGCACAGCCCGCTTTCGGTCATCCGGAAAAGCGACGGCGAAGCCTGCGAACTGCTCGCCCGCAAGCTGCTGGAAACACTGCCCGTCATCGGTGAGGATGCATTATGATCACAGAACTCAAACGCGCCGCAGAGCTGGAGCGCAGATCGCTTGCAGTCTGTCATTACGGACGCAAGATCCTCTGCAACATGGTCGCCTACGGCACGAAATACAGCTTCTGCCGGTTCTTCCGGCTCCGCTCCCATGACAAGACCGCATGGATGATGCTGCAAAACAGTACCCTGCTCATCAGTTCGCAGGCGGATTTCTCCGATGATGCCGAGGCCGCCGCAGAGCTTTCCATTTTCGTCAATATGCACCAGCCGTTCCGCGTCGAGGGCGCACAGTCGCTGCTGCAAAATCTCGTCATCTCGAATTATCAGCAGCTCCACCGCTCGGTGTTCCGGCTGGAGCCCGGCGGCATCTCTCCGCTCTTTGATCCGGAGCAGGTCAACCGCGCCCCGAAGCTCGACGATGTCTATCAGATCCTCTCGGAGGGATTCCCGAATCTGATCGCATACGATATCTGGCTGACGGATACCTCGCATATGGTGCGGCGCGGCCTGCGGCAGTGCTTTACATATTATAATGTCACCGCTGCTACCGCCATTTACGACTACGGCGATCAGGTGCTGATCGGGCAGGTCGCAACGAAGGTCGCCGCACGCGGCAAGGGCTATGCGCGGGATTTCCTGCACTGGATCGCGAACGATCTGGAAGCCCGCGGCAAGACCGGCATCCTCTATGCACTGGATATCCGAAAGAGCTTCTATGAGGAGATCGGCTTCACGCTGATCGAATCCGAGTATGTCTGGGAACGTCTCCACGATGCAGAGCCGGACGGCGGAAAGGGTATCCTGTAATGAATCAGTCAGAACGGATCGCGTTTTCGGTCGTGATCCCCGCACATAACGAAGAAAACTACATCGGCAAATGCCTGAAGGCAGCATGGGCGGCGGCGGAAGCGGCACTCCCCTGCCGGACGGAGATCATTGTCGTCACAAACCGCTGCACCGACCGCACGGCGGAGATCGCCGGAGAATACGGTGCGCGTGTCGTGCCGAGCGAGGCGGACTGCATCAGCGGTGTGCGCAATGCAGGCGTCCGCGCCGCAAGGGGCAGCATCATCGTCACCGTCGATGCGGACAGCTGCATGAGCGAATGCGCGCTGACCGAGATCCGGCAGATGCTCCGCTCCGGAAAATATATCGGCGGCGGCGCCACGCCGGTGTTTGACAGAATGTCCCTTGGCATCCTCTGTTCAGTGCTCTATGTCGCATGGAATCTGCTGCCGGTCATGCGCCGCGAGAAGGCATATCTTTCCGGCGCAATGTTCTGGTTCCGCAGGAAGGACTTTGAAGCAGTCGGCGGCTTTGACGAAACGCTCGTCAGTCTGGAGGATCTGGACTTCGCAAGGCGGATGCTCCGGCTCGGCAGAACGCAGCAGAAAGGCTGGGGAACGCTCCGCAGAACGAAGCTCATCACCTCCAGCCGCAAATTCGATCAGTTTGGCGACTGGTATCTCATCAAAAACCGTGCGCTGACAAAACGCATTTTCACCGGCAGAGACCGTGAGGCTGCCGATTCCTTTTATTATCACACGCGCTGAATGTGCAGAAAGCATCAGAGGTACAGCAATGAGTTCAGTATTTTCATTTGACGAAAGGCTGCTCGCGGCGGCAGCAGAAGCGGAAAAAGCCGCAAGACCGCAGTTTGAGGAGATCGACCGCATCTCCCAGCACGGCACCGCAAAGGTGCTGCGGGCATTCCAGTCGCAGCAGATCTCGGCGGCCTGCTTTGCCGGATCAAACGGCTACGGCTATGACGATATCGGCCGCGATAAGCTCGACAAGGTCTGGGCGGAGGTCTTTCACACGGAGGACGCGCTCGTCCGGCATCATTTCGTCTCCGGCACCCACGCGCTCTCGACGGCGCTGTTCGGCGTTCTGCGCACCGGCGACAAAATGGTCTCGGTCACCGGCGGTCCCTATGATACGCTGGAGGAGGTCATCGGCATCCGCGGCAGCGGAAACGGTTCCCTCAAGGAATTCGGCATCTCCTACGGACAGCTCGATCTCACCGCAGAGGGCCGGCCGGATTTCGATGCGATCCCCGAAGCCGTCCGCGGCGCAAAGGTCGTTTATTTGCAGCGCTCCCGCGGCTATTCGCTCCGGCCTGCGCTGACCGTCGCGGATATCAGACGGATCGCCGAGCTGACGCGCAGCACAAATCCCGATGCGATCATTATGGTCGATAACTGCTACGGCGAATTCGTCGAATACGATGAGCCGACCGACGCCGGCGCCGATCTCATCATCGGCTCGCTGATTAAGAATCCCGGCGGCGGCATCGCCGAGACCGGCGGCTATATCGCCGGTAAGCATGAGCTGGTTGAGCTCTGCGCCTGCCGCCTGACCTGTGCCGGTATGGGCAGAGAGGTCGGCTGCTCGCTGAATCAGTGCCGTCCGATGTATCTCGGCCTGTTCATGGCGCCGGAGGTCGTCGCAAATGCCCGCAAGACCGGCGCATTCGCGGCAGCGCTGTTCCGGTCACTCGGCTTTGAATGCCTCCCCGTGCCCGACGCGACAGCAGGCGATATCATCACGGTGCTCGCGCTGCGTTCGCCGGAAGCAATGGAAGCATTCTGCGCGGGCATTCAGGCCGGTTCTCCGGTCGATTCGTATGTCACGCCGGAGGCATGGGATATGCCCGGCTACGAAAGCAAGGTCATCATGGCGGCCGGTACATTCACCGGCGGCGCATCCATAGAGCTTTCCGCAGACGGCCCGATGCGGGAGCCGTATGCCGTCTATTTGCAGGGCGGCATCACCTACGGCAGCGGCAAGCTCGGCATTCTGACCGCCGCACAGAAGCTGCTCGAACGCGGTCTCATTCAACTGTAAACGAAAGGATGTATGTATCATGGCAGATCAGGAACAGAGAGACGATCTTACAATGGAAGGATACTTCAACGAAGGTCTTGCCGACGGCGCAGAGCCGAACAATCCCTTTGAGGTTCTGGAACCGGAGCAGCCGCGCAAAAAACGCACCGGCAAGCAAAAGCGCAGCCGCGGCGGCCGCAATCTCCAAAGAACACGCATTCTGATCGCTGCCGGCGCTGCCGCAATCCTCATTATCGCGCTCGTCATCGCAATCATTGTGCGGCTGCGGAAAAATGACGGTGCACGCTATGCGCTGAAGCTCTCAGAGAATATCGGTCAGCCCGTCAGCTCGGCGGCCAAGAATGCCGGTGTCTCGCTCGCCGATTCCTCCCGTTTTTCCACGCTCAATAAGCTCTATGCATCCTATCAGGGCATGACCGAGAGCGGAAAGACCTGCCAGATTCAGGGTGTTAAGCTGCCGGAATGGGCGATCTTCTGCAATACCGATGCAGATGAACTGACAAATGTCACATACTATAATTATGCGCTGCTGGAAAAGAATGTCTTCGGTACCGTGCGCAAATCCTACCTCGATCCGAATCTCGTAGATGTCGGCGCCGCACCGGAGCGCGTGCAGGAACAGCTTGACCTCGTTCCCTACCGCATTCAGTATCTCGAAGGCAAGACCGAGCTGCGCGAATACCGCTATTGCTATGAGGACGGCGATTCCGACGAGATCGTTTCCTATGTCATCACGGCTGTCTGGGATGAAAACGGCAAACTGAAGAGCATTTCAGATACCCGCCGCAATTATATCGGGACACTGCTCGCCAGCCCGGAACTGTAATGTAAAAAAACAGAACCGGGCGCAATGCGTTTTTATTCATTCTGCCAAAACTTATTACAGAAAGACTACAAATTGTGAGCAATTCGGTGCAATCCCGACAAAACGATTGACAATCCGGCGAATTCCTGATAAAATGATACTGAAGCATCATCTGACTGCGCGGCTGCCCCGATCCGGCAGGTCTGCGCGGTTCTGGAAGGAGTATTAAGCAATGAGCGATCTCAGACTCTGCTTTGGCTGCATGGAGCCGCTCGGTGAGGAGAAGGTCTGTCCGCACTGCGGATATGACAGCAGTACCCCCTCGCTGTCCAACTACCTGCGGCAGGGTACGATTCTGCATGGGCGTTATCTGGTCGGCAAGGAGCTCAGCGCCAACGGCGAGGGCGTGACCTATATCGGCTATGACACATCCGTGGACTGTAAACTTCTGATCCGTGAATATTTCCCGGAGCGGCTTTGCAGCCGTGTCCCGAACGAACCGACCATTGATGTAAAATATGACCATCTTGCGCAGTATAAAGCGCTCATGGCCGAGTATACCGAGCTGAATAAGGCGCTCGCACGGCTGCGCAATCTGAGCCATCTCAATCCCGCGCTGGATATGTTCTCCGAGAACAACACCACCTATGCGGTCTATGAGTATATGGAGGGCGGCACGCTGCTCGAATATCTCCGCGAGAATGCCGGCGAGCTGAGCTGGAATGTTGTGCGGAGGATTTTCCCGCCGCTGTTCACAACGCTCAGTCTGCTCCATAATGCAGGCGTTCTGCACCGCGGTCTCAGCCCGGAAACGATTTTTGTGACCGATAAAGGTGAGATCAAGCTGACCGGCTTCTGCATCTCCGCAGTCCGCACGAACGATACCGAGCTGGACGCAGAGCTCTTTGACGGCTATGCAGCGCCGGAGCAATATTATGCCGATAAGCAGCAGGGCACATGGACGGATGTCTACGGCATCAGCTCCGTGCTGTACCGCATCCTGACCGGCAGCCGCACGCCGGATGCCGTTTCCCGTCAGGATTATGACAATATTGCTCCCCCGAACGAGATCAATCCGCAGATTCCGGAATCCGTCTCGGAGGGAATCCTGCAAGGTCTCCGCCTTGACAGCAGCACCCGTGTGCGCACAATCACAGACCTTGTCACGCTGCTGTTCGACGAGGTACCGGAGCCCGGTGAAGCGGAAAATGTCAACGCCGGCGCCCCGCATCATGCAAAGGGCGATACCGCTGTCTACGAAACGCATACCGGCGGTAAAATGCCGATCACACCTGAAAACCGTACCGAGCGGCAGGCCAATCCGCAGCGCCGCTCCCAGAACGGACAGCCGCATCCGCAGAACGGACATCGCCGTCCGCCAAACGGTCAGCGCCGCCCCCAGAACGGCCAGCGTCCGCAAAACGGCCAGCACCCGCAGAACGGACATCGCCGTCCGCCGCAGGGCGCAAAGGGTCAGCGCCCGCGTCCGGAGACCGATCCGGCTCGCCGCCGTTCCGCCGGCACCCGTGCCGCAGCGGTTCAGGAGGAGGAGGTCAGCGTCTTTGAACGGATCCGCGCTCCGATCTTCATTGCATTCCTGTTCTTCATTATCGTTGGAATCGTCATCTGGGCATTTATGCGCGTCTGGGGACTCAGTGCCGGCAGCAATACCCTTTTCCACCGCGATGACAAATCCTCTGTAACTGACAATGTCGTGCCGGTTCAAACTGATGAATCCGGTGTGGAGCTGCGCCCCGATTCCGAGATCCCGGAGCTTGTCGGCATGAATTTCACCATCAAGCGCGATGAATTCGCGGGCTGGCTGGAGCTGGTGCCGGAATATGAGTTCAGCGATGTTTATGTCAAGGATCAGATCTTCTGGCAGGAATTTGAAAAGGGTACGGAATTCATCTCCGGCAGTTCCATGCGCGTAAAAGTCAGCCTCGGCCCGTCGATTATTTCAATTCCGGATTTCAAGGGACTCAAGCTCCCGAAATACCTCAAAACACTGGAGGATATGGGTCTTGTTCCCGCGATCAACGGCGGCGGAAACAATAACATGGGCGACGGCGCTATGAACCCGAACCTGAGCGGCATTATGCCTGCTGTCACAACCGCGCCGGCTCAGACTAAAGTCGCAAGCAACGGCAAGAATCAGGTCGTCAAGTATGTTGCGACCGTTAATTATGAATACAAGAACGGCTATGTCTGCGGTGTCGAGCCGGAGGTCGGCAAGATTATTGATGCGCTCGACGATTATCAGATCACCGTTTATTACGCCTACAATCCGGTTTACAGCACAATCGCGATCGGCAGTCAGACCGGTACCACGCAGTCACAGGCTGCGCTTTCGACCGGTGCTTCGACCGCTTCGCCGACTACCAAAACAACGGCGAAACAGATCGAGACCGAGACACAGCCGCCTGTGACGCAAAAGCAGACCAATCCGCCTCCGCCTGTCACGCAGCAGACCGATCCGCCTGTCGTGCCGGATCCTGTCGTGCCGGATCCGCCGCCTGCTTCCGTGCCGGATCCGCCTCCCGCAAATCCGGATCCCCCGGCACCTACTGAAGAAGGATAATACAAAAACGCCCCTGACTTTTAGGTCGGTACTCATAAAGAAGCGTTCCGCGAACTGATATGAAAGACCTATACAGCGGGCTATAAGGAAAACAGGCAGAGTCGAATCGGCTCTGCCTGTTTTGTGCTTGAACTCTCGCCCTTCCTGTGCCATAATAAACAGAAGGGTATGCCTTCCGTTTGCGGCGGACATACCCTGTGTTGCTGATGTATTATAGGCAACACCGCACAAAGCCCGCCTGACGACCGGAGCCCGGCTGGCAGCTTGGCAGCGCATCTACTTGCATATTTTCCGTCATCTTGCACGAAAA
>CAMOOV010000016.1 GCA_946621745.1 uncultured Ruminococcus sp. | reverse complement strand
CCGTAAGTATCCTGCACCGCCGGCTCTGTGCGGTATTGCCCTTGAGATATGCTGCCGGGCCGTCAGTAATCCCCGGAATATCAATCCTTCTGCGTCGGTGCATAGTTGACCGTGATGATGCCGATGCAGACCAGCAGCAGCGCGAGCATAAAGCTCAGATTGATCTGCGAGCCCTCATGCAGCACCAGCGCAGAAAGCACAACACCGCAGACCGGGTTCAGAAAACCGAATACCGCGACGCGCGAAACCGGATTGTATTTCAGCAGGATTGCCCATACGGAATATGCAGCTGCGGAGACGAAGCTGAGATAGAGCATCAGCAGAAAAGCCGGCAGCGTGAACTGCGGAAAGCGTCCGCCGCCGAGCAGTCCGATCACCGTCAGAGCCGCCCCTCCGAAGAGAAACTGCCAGCCGCTCAGCATGACAGGATCTTCGCCGGCAGAGAGCTTTTTCATAGCGGCAGAGGAAAAACCGCTCGCAACCGTGCAGAGCAGGATCATGCCGTCACCGATGAAATTGAAGCGCAGGCCGGCCAGCAGGCCGCTGAGATTGATGAGGATAATCCCGGCGAAACCGATCACCGAACCGATGAGCTTCCGTGCGGTGATTTTTTCCAGATGATAGACCGCACCGGAGATCAGGATTGCTAAGAATACATTCGCGCCGACCAGAACCGAAGCCTTGACACCGCTGGTATGCGCCAGACCGATGTAATAGCAGAAATATTGCGCA
Source organism: uncultured Ruminococcus sp. (assembly GCA_946621745.1). Lineage (GTDB taxonomy): Bacteria > Bacillota > Clostridia > Oscillospirales > Ruminococcaceae > Firm-04. The sequence goes on along the minus strand of CAMOOV010000016.1, from coordinate 23,306 downwards.
ATGGTCTGGTAAAAGCTGATAATGCCGATTTTCCGGACGGATCCGCGCTGCGGGAGCATCAGCTTCTTTTTCAGCAGACTCCCGGCCGCAAGCGCCATGATGCCGGCAGCTGCAAAGCGCAGTCCGCCGAAGGTGAGCTGATCTGCCCATGCATCATCTGCGATATGCAGCAGCGCATAGCCCGTTTTGACCGCAGAAAACGCGCTGCCCCATAATGCACAGCAAAGAAATGCAAGCAGCGCAACGATCCATATATTTTGCAGAATAGCCTTGTTCTTCATAGTTTCCACTTCCCGTATCAGTATACCACATTTTCCGGAAAATGTCTACAGCCGGACCGAAAAGAGAAGCAGGCATTCGGGGATAATATCATTCCCCAGCCTGACCGCACCGGCTTGACGGTGCGGCGTTCTCCTTTTGATTCGCTGCCGCTTTAGAAAATGGCTGCGGACAGTCGGTATCCGCAGATATAAGTGTCATGTATCCACTTGCAAAATGGCGGATCATGTGTTATAATATGATTACCGCATCTGCAAACAGGAGGTGAAAACCGGATGCATCCTGAGCTCTTTCTCATCGGCCTGACCGGTCAGACCGGAGCCGGAAAAACGACAGTCAGCGCGCTTTTGCAGAACGAGGGCTTTGCCGCCGTCAATGCGGATACCGTTGCACGGGCGGCCGTGCAGCCCGGTTCGCCCTGTCTGAATGCGCTGGCGCGGATCTTCGGTCAGCAGATCATGCAGCCGGACGGCACGCTCAACCGCGCCGCGACTGCTGCGCTGATCTTTTCCGACAAAAACGCCAAGGCGCAGTATGAAGCCGTGATCTATCCCTATATCACGCGGATGATCCGGCAGGAGACCGCAGCACTCGCCGCAGCCGGGAAGCGCCTGATCCTGCTTGATGCGCCGACGCTGTTCGAGAGCGGCATTTATCGCAGCTGTCAGGCGATCGTCTCGGTCGTCGCGGATGCGGAGATCCGGAAGACGCGCATTACAGAGCGCGACGGCCTGACCGAAGAACAGGCGCTCCGCCGCATGAATGCACAGTATCCGGAGGATTATTTCCGGGCGCATTCGGATGCGGTCATCGAAAATAACGGCAATACCGCGCTGCTCCGGCAGGCTGTCTCCGAAGCGGCACGATGTCTGCGCGATTGTGCAGAATCATATTTCACAAATCAAACAACTTTCAGGGAGGAAAACGAAATGGAATCAAAGGATAAGCTGAAAGAGCTGAAGGAATCGCTGCTGATGCAGAAGAAAAATGCAGGTCTGCTGCTCAGCGAGGAGGAGATCGCAAAGTGCGATGCATTCTGCGAGAGCTACAAGCAGTTCCTCGATCAGAGCAAGACCGAGCGCGAGGGCGCTGCTGCTGCGGCGGCACTGCTCGAAGCAAAGGGCTTCCGAAAATGGCAGCGCGGGGATGCGGTCAAGGCAGGTGACAAGATCTACACCTGCAACCGCGGCAAGGCGATCGTCGCGGCGGTCATCGGCACCGATCCGCTGGAGGACGGCATCCGTCTCTCTGCCGCACACATCGACTCTCCGCGTCTGGATCTCAAGCAGGTTCCGCTCTATGAGGACAATGAGCTTGCGCTGTTCAAAACGCATTATTACGGCGGCATCAAGAAATATCAGTGGACAGTCCTGCCGCTGGCGCTGCACGGCGTCATCGCAAAAAAGGACGGCAGCACCGTGACGGTCTGCATCGGTGAGGATCCGGCGGATCCGATCTTCTGCGTGACCGATTTGCTGCCGCATCTGGCACAGGAGCAGTCAAAGCGCACACTTGGTCAGGGCATCAAGGGCGAGGAGCTGAATCTGCTGATCGGCTCGCGGCCGTTCCGCTGCGACGAGGGCAGCGATCTCGTCAAGCTGCGCATCATGCAGATTCTCAATGAAAAATACGGCATCACCGAAGCGGATTTCCTCTCTGCGGAGCTGGAGATCGTTCCGGCGGGCAAATCCCGCGACCTCGGCTTTGACCGCAGCATGATCGGCGGCTACGGCCATGACGACCGCGTCTGCGCATATCCGGCGCTGGCCGCCCTGCTCGATACGGAGCATCCGCAGCATACCGCCGTCGTGATCCTGACCGATAAGGAGGAGATCGGCAGCGAGGGCAATACCGGCCTGCAATCTGCATATTTTTATCATTTCATGAAGGATCTCGCCGCAGCTTTCGGTACAGAGGCGCACACGGTCTTTGCAAAGTCGCAGTGCCTCTCTGCGGATGTCACGGCTGCATTTGATCCGACCTTTGCAGATGTCAGCGACCGCCGGAACTGCGCATATCTGAATTACGGCGTCTGCATGATGAAATTCACCGGTGCCCGCGGCAAGAGCGGTTCTTCGGATGCATCGGCGGAATTCATCGGCAAAATGCGCACACTCTTTGACAATGCGGGCGTGATCTGGCAGACCGGCGAGCTCGGCAAGGTCGATCTCGGCGGCGGCGGAACGGTCGCGGCCTATCTCGCGAATCTGAATATTGATACCGTTGACCTCGGCGTGCCGGTGCTTTCGATGCACGCGCCGCTGGAGGTCGTCAGCAAGATTGATGTTTATATGTGTTATGCGGCGATCGCAGCCTTTAATGCGTCATGAGCAGGCGTCAGATCACCGTTCCGGACGCGCAGGGAATCAGATATCTGCTGACCGTCGAGGAATCCGCGGAGCAGATCACAATCGTCCGGTATGAGACAACCGCACAGGAAACTGCGGTGATCCCCGCAGAGATCGGCGGCAAGCCCGTCACAGAGATCGGCGACGAATGCTTCTTCAAGCATCATGAGCTGCGGCGGATCATTCTGCCGGAGGGACTGAAAAAGATCGGCGAGGGTGCATTCGTGCTGTGCAAATCTCTGGAGGAGCTGGTCATTCCGGACAGCGTCACAGAAATCGGCTCCTATGCATTCCGGGACTGCAAATCGCTGAAAAAGCTGCTCCTGCCCGCCGGACTGGAGGAGCTTTCGGAAAGTGTCTTTGCATTCTCGCGGCTGCCGGAGGATCTCGTTCTGCCGGAGCATCTGAAGGCCATCCGGCGCCATGCATTCTACAGCACATTCATGATGCGGGTGAAGGTGCCGGCCAGTGTCACGCTGATCGAACCGGGCGCATTTGAATACGGCCCGAAGGCGGAAACAAAGCTCCCGCAGGATCCGCGGTGGTACGGTTCATCCGAATAAAAACAAAAGCCCGAAAGCGCCTGATGCGGCTGCTTTCGGGTTTTTCTTATGGCTTCGGGCTGTAATATTCATGCACGAGACTGCGGTATCCGAGCTGCTTCAGATCATCATACCGGACATTGAAGCGTGCCTTTGTACGGCGGCCGCTGATGAGGAACCGCAGGCAGTCCTGCGCATAGCGGTCGATCTCCCGCAGGCTTTCAACGGTATTGATAACCGGAAAATACCACAGGCTCCATGAAAGCATATGATCCTGATTCTCCGGCTGCTCAAAGAGCTTGCGGTTGAATACGCGGATAAATGCGGCGGCGGCCTTTTCGCCGGAGAACTGATTCCGCTTTGCCCAGCGGTGCAGAGCGCGTGTTTTCCGGCGCATTTTCGCTTTCAGCTTCCGGACGGATGCAGGCGCGATATCGACCGTATCGCCGCAGACGGTAAAGCCCAGAAAGCACCAGCCCTCCGCCGGTGACTGAAAGCATTCCTTTGCCGGATTGACATTCAGCCGGTGCTGCGCGAGAAAGCTGCGAATGATCTCTGCATATTCCGCGGTCTGCTCCGGCGTATCGCCGAACACGATAATATCATCGGAATACCGCGCATACGGAATGCGCCGGTCATGAAAATATGCATCCAGCTCCCGCAGGAACAGATTTGCATAGAATGCGGAAAGCGGCGTTCCGGCCATAATGCCTTTCTGTTCGGTGACGGGCGTTCCGTTTTCCAGCGCACAGGGCTCTGCAAGCAGCCCCCGCAAAAATCCGAACAGCGCCGGATCCTCCGCCGTAACCGCTGCGAGATCATCGAGCAGCAGTCCGACCGGCACAGAGTTGAAATAATTGCTGATATCGACCTTATAGGAATACATCCGCTCCGTGTGGAGATAGTGCAGACGGCGAATCGCGTCCTTTGCCGTGCGTCCCGGCCGGAAGGAATAAAGCTCCGGACAGAACAGCCGGTCATATTTCCGCAGGAGCAGATGCGTCAGCAGCTTCAGTACGGTATTCTCGTCCTGCGGATAGGTATAGACAACGCGCTTTTTCTGCGTGCTGAACTTGCTGATGACCGAACGGCGCGGCAGCGGAAACGGCTTGCCTGCCTGCATATTGTTGCAGACGCTTGTCCAGCCTGCGCGGTCAATCCATGCGCGAAGCTGCTTCTGTGTCTCCCGTGAGCAGTGCCGCTCGGTTTTGTACTGATAAAATCTCTCCCAGCATTCCGGACGGGAGAGCTGATCGAGCAGAGATGCCATATCCGTCTCAGCCCGCAGAATTCTGAACATACACAGACGGTTCAACGACCGAGAACTGCGTACTGACATCGCCGAGCGTCAGCGTATAGCTGCCCGGCTGCATCTGCGACGCATCGGCCACTGCATACAAATATGCATCCGTGCCCTCGCTCGGCGTATCGGCCGCGATCGGCACCACACCGACCGCATTGCCCGCGCTGTCTTTGAGCGAATAATCCTTGATGCCTGCGCAGGTGCCGGTTCCGGTGATCCGGACGGAAAGCCAGCAGCTTCCGGCCGGGATATCCGCAGCCTCCAGCGTGAACGGCGTGCCGTCATAGGCTTCGGCAAACATCTGTACCTGCGGCTCCATTGCCTGATAGTACCGGTGACAGAGATCGCTGCACTGCTCCGGAGAAAGCGCCCACATTTTCCTGCTGTCCGTGACGACCCAGCTGCCGTCCTTTGTCAGCAGCATCCGATATAATGTCGAGTTATCGGGCAATTTGAAGAGATTGAAATTGCGCATGGCAAAGTCTGTGTCCCCGACCGGTGCGGACTCCCCTGCCGTCATGCATTCAATCAGCGCCTGTGCTTCCTCGCTGCTGAGATTGTTATTGAAATTCGCGGTGCCGAAACCCCATAGCTCAGCATCAGCTCCGTCCGTGATCTCAGCAGACGCAGCATCCGTTTCAGATGCGGTATCGGAAGCGCTTTCAGCGGCGCTCTGAGACGGCGTTTCCGCGGCGAATCCCGCAGTGTCCGATGCCGGATTGCCGCAGGCGGTCAGCAGGATTGCTGCCATCGCTGCGGCTGCCGTTTTTTTGATAATTTGCATATGATGTTTCCTTTCAGACAATAAAAAAACAGAAAGAGAAACCGTTAAATCCTTGAAATTCAAGGATATACCGGATCGTACACGGACCGACTGCCTGCGAAGTGCATGAATGATCCGTGCCTGACCCGCCGCAGGCGCAGTGCGTTCTCTTTCTGTTTTTTTCAGTTTTGGAGCGCGTGCAGATCAGATGAAATGCAGTGCGCTGCGGATGCGGCCGACCACATAGCTACGCACATTCCACCAGCCGAAGTGGTCATAGTAGAAGCGCAGATAGGGCGTGCCCTCCGCCTGACATTCGCTGCGGAGCTTTTTGCTGCTGCACCGCTCCGTCATCAGCTCGATGACCAGCATTTTTCTGCCGTTCTCAAAGAGTGTCAGCACGGTGCCGGTTCCTTCACGGACGGTCTCCGTCGAGAAGGCAAACTGCCAAAAATCCTCGCGGAGAATACTCTCAAAATATTCGGTATATGTCCCGCCGAAATTGTACTGATTCGGTTCATCCGGCATCCGCCGGCCGTAATAGCCGGAGCTTTCCTGCGGCGCAGAGCTTTCTGTGCCGGATCCGTCATCGGTCGTCTCGAACAGCGATTTGACCTTGTCGATTGCATTTTGTGCGGCTTCATCCGAGCCGAACAGTTTAGAAAGCAGTCCCATAAGCTGACCTTCCTTTCCTTTTGCATATTAACTGATAAAGCATACATCCGTATAATTGCGGCTGTCTGTCTGCATTGTCAGCTGACAGCCGGTCTCCTGTCAGGCAAGGCTGCACTGTACCTCATACAGCTTTTCCGCAAGACCATAGAGCGGATTCTCTGTGGCGTAGTCTCTGAAAACGCCGAACGGATGATCCGTGTAGATTACAAAAATATACGGTCCGCGGTCGCTGTAAACAATGCCGGTATCGTTGATTGCACACTCATCGTTGCTCGGATCGCCGTCTTTGTATTTATCCGGAATTTCCGCTTCGGGATCGTAATTGAGTCCCTCATCAAGCCCACTTTCCCAGCCTGCTTTCGTCTGCACCGGGAATCTGCCGCCGGAGGCTTCTTCAATGCTGTCAACCAGCTTTCTGATTTCCGGCATACTGTCAATGTATTTCTTTGCATCGGCTGTATCATATGCCGGCGCATTCTGAATAGCCGGAGATTCATCCTCCATCGCATAAGTAATGGAGCCTGAATTTGACACCTTGGAATCTTCCTGCGCTTCCGATGTGGCAGAGCTGCCGGTATCGGCAGCTGCACCGCAGGCGGTCAAAGAAAGGCACAGCGGCAATAATACACCTAAAATCCTTTTTTCATTTGGGTTTTCCTCGCTTTCAGCACTCTGTAATATATTATACCATATGACAGACAAAAGTGCAATGGGTACACAAAAAAAATAAAGGCAGCACCGCACAAAGCCCGCCTGACAGCTTGGCAGCGCATCTGCACCGCCGGCTCTGTGCGGTATTGCCCTAAACTTTGGATAACATCGCCGGAAGCGAAATAAGATTCTTCCAGAACAAACAATAGGCACGACCAATACCGGCGGGCTTTGATGTATTATTCCGCATCCAGCGCTGCGAGAAACTGCGAGAGCAGTACCGCGCACTGCATCGGCTTCTGCATATGGATATACCGGCTGCCGGTCAGCGTGTAATACTGACAGTTTCCGAGCCGGTCGAGATACGGCCGGAGCGCATCGGCAGACTGCTTTCCGCTTTCGATCGCTTTGACCGCGCAGGCAGCGCGTTCCTCGTCTGAGAGATCGGGCATCTGCATGAAGCCGCGCTCCCAGTTATCCGCTTCGAGCCAGTCGGCGGTATTTTGAAATGCCGCCGTATCGACCAATGCTTTCGGGATATCGTTTGTGACGATGCTTTCGGAGACAGCCGCACGGTTCTCCACGAGCAGCTTTCGCTCCGAGATCTGCGCCGCCGTCACGGAGCTGTGCAGATACAGCATTTTTGCGGTCTCCTGCAATGCCGGAGGAAAATCCGCCGGAAGCGCCGGCTGATTTCCCGCGAGCCGGTCAAAGCCGAGCCATGCGGTCAGCCGGTCAAATGTGCCTGCCGGCTCCGCATCCTCTGCGGGGAGCTCCGGCGAGGTGCCGCTGAGGAAGAATACGCCCTCGATCTCTTCGGGGAACAAACTCTCCCAGTATGCGGCATAGAGCCCGCCCTCCGAATGCGGCAGCAGCACATAGGGCGGCTGAATATTGGCATTGCGGAGCGCTGTCCGGTAATCGGAAACGATCTGCTCCGCGGTCTGCGGCTGACTGCTGTCGCCGCTGAGTCCGCAGCCTGCACGGTCAATGCAGACGAGCATTGCATTGTCACCGAGATATTCAGCCATCGGTGCAAGCTGCACACTGAAATCATTTTCGCCGGTATCTGCAATCGTGATGAGAATATGCTTTGCGTTCTCCGCGCCGGCTCTGCAATAGCTGAGCGCATGACTGCCGTCCGCTGCCGCAAACTGATATCCCTCCGCCTGAAGCAGCGCGGATTCCTGCCGGCAGCGCGAGGTATGCCAGATGTGAAGCGCAGCGAGCAGCAGGGCGCATACCGCGAGCAGCGAAAGCAGAACGGTCAGCACGATGCGGCGCCGCCTGCGCTGTGCCTTGTTCATTTCTTCTGACCGGCGCGCTGGAATGCCTTGACGATCTCAACGATCGGCACGATCAGTGCAGCCAGCACGATCGCCCAGACATACTGCATCCCGGAGAGCTTCACGAGCGAGAAGATCTTTTGCAGCGCGGGAATCAGCGCAACCGGAACCGTCAGGACAAAGGAGAGCAGGATCGAGCCGAGCAGCGCCTTATTCGGCTGCTCCGATTTGAAGATCGAGCCGCGCAGCGAGCGCATATTCCATGCGTGGAGCATTTCGCAGAAGGAGAGCGTCAGGAATGCCATTGTCGTGCCGGCCTCGGGCGAGGTCTGTGCACCGATGACATAGGAGACCAGTGTCAGCGCAGCGATGACAAATCCCTGCCAGAGCAGATTGATGCCCATGCCGTCGGAGAAGATGTGCGCATTGCTCGAACGCGGCCTGCGCTGCATGATGCCGCGCTCTGCGGGCTCCATGCCGAGTGCGACGGCGGGGAAGCAGTCCGAGATCAGGTTGATCCAGAGCAGATGCACCGGTCCGAAGATCACGAAGGAGCCGCCGGTCAGCTTGCCAAGACCGATCGTTGCAACGAGAATGCACAGCACCTCGCTGAGATTGCTGGAGAGCAGGAACTGGATTGCCTTGCGGATATTGTCATAGATGCGGCGGCCTTCCTCGACTGCGCCGACGATCGTTGCGAAGTTGTCGTCGGTCAACACCATGTCTGCGACATTTTTGGTAACATCCGTGCCGGTGATGCCCATGCCGACGCCGATATCCGCGCTCTTGATCGAGGGCGCATCGTTGACGCCGTCGCCGGTCATGGCCGTTGTCATGCCCTGCTTCTTCCATGCATTGACGATGCGGACCTTATGCTCCGGCTGCACACGCGCATAGACGCTGTAATTGCCGACGGTCTGATCGAATTCTTCATCGGGGATCTCATTCAGCTCCGCGCCGGTCAGCGCCTTCTGTCCCTCACCGAGAATACCCAGCTCCTTTGCGATCGCGACGGCGGTATCTCTGTGGTCGCCGGTGATCATGACGGGGCGGATGCCCGCGGAGCGGCAGAGACCGATCGCATCCTTGACCTCCGGCCGCACCGGGTCGATCATGCCGGTCATGCCGATATAGATGAGATCATGCTCCAGCGATGCGGGAGAGATGCGGTCGGGCAGCATGGTCAGTGTGCGGTAGGCCGCCAGCAGCACGCGCAGCGCACGGTCTGCCATTTCCTTATTCTGCCGCAGGATCTCTGCGCGGTCATCGTCGGTCATCGGCCGGACGCTGCCGTTTTCGAGGATCTGCGTGCAGCAGCGCAGGACTTCATCCGGCGCACCCTTTGTGTACTGCACATAGCCGTTTTCGGTCTGATGTACCGTGGACATCATCTTGCGGAGCGAATCGAACGGCGCTTCCGCGGCACGCGGCGCAGCCTTTTCCAGCTCATATTTCTTCAGTCCGCATTTGTTTGCGTATGCAACAAGCGCTGCCTCGGTCGGCTCGCCGGTCACGCTTTCATCTGCATTGAGCTGCGCATCGCAGCAGAGTGCCATTGCCTTCGCGAGCAGCTCCTTGTCATCGGTATGCTCCTCGACAACGGTCATTTTATTCTGCGTCAGCGTGCCGGTCTTATCCGAGCAGATGACCTGCGCACAGCCGAGCGCTTCCACGGCGGTCAGTCTGCGGATGACCGCGCCGCGCTTTGACATATTCGTCACGCCGATCGACAGCACGACCGTCACGACGGCGGCGAGTCCCTCCGGAATGGCCGCGACCGCAAGGCTGACTGCGATCATGAACGAATTGAGGAATCCGGGCAGCGTGATTGCGCCGTTTTTGACGAGCATCTGCAAAACGCTGATGCCGAGAATAATCAGGCAGATCACCAGAACCGCAACGGAGAGGATCTTGCTCAGCTGCGTGAGATTCTTTTGCAGCGGCGTTTCATCATCCTCTGCATTCGCGATTGCACCGGCAATCTTGCCCATTTCGGTCTGCATACCGGTCGCCGTAACGACGGCCTCCGCACGGCCGTAGGCGATGCTGCTGCCCATATAGAGCATATTGCTGCGGTCGCCGAGCGGCACCTCATCGCCGGAGAGCGGCTCGGTCTGCTTATCGCAAGGAACGCTCTCGCCGGTCAGGGCAGATTCCTCCGCCTTGAGCGCTGCGGCTTCGAGAATGCGGCAGTCCGCCGGAACATTGTCTCCGGCTTCCAGTGTGATGACATCGCCGGGCACCAGCTCCGAGCTGTGAATGACGATCAGCTCGCCGGAGCGGAAGACCTTGCTCTGTGCGGCGCTCATCGCCTGCAATGCTTCGATCGCGGCCTCGGCCTTGTTCTCCTGATAGACACCCAGAACGGCATTCGCGATGACGACAAAGAGGATGATGAACACATCCGCTTCGAGCCGCCCCTCAGAGATAATGCCGGTCACGGCGGAGATGACCGCAGCTGCAAGCAGCACAAGGATCATCGGATTTTTGAACTGTTCAAGGAAGCGCGCCGCGAGCGTCGGCTTCGGCGGATCGGCAAGCCGGTTCTCGCCGTATTTTGCGAGACGCGCTTCGGCCTCCTGCTTTGTCAGGCCGGTCTTGGTGCTTTGCAGCGCATCCAGCACCGATTCTGCGGTTTCCAGATAATGCTTCATGTTTCGAGTCCTCCGCAACAAATATAGTATGATTACCGTTTCCGGCAGAAAAAAAGACTTTCGCAGCAGCAGCGCGTCTGCCGATCAGCAGACGCGGTACCGGTGCGAAAGTCTTGCCGTTTCAATTTCATACGGTGAGCTGTTGTCACCAGCTCACGGGTGTGGCGCAATGAAATCCGGCAGAGCCGGCGGCTACTCCCTGTTCGCTTTTTTGCATTACAAAACAATGGAGTATCCACCCATGACAGCGAATACTCCGTTTGTTGTCTCCGAATTCCTGAAATCAGCCGTTTGCACGCTCTACCTTGCCGGAGCGCAGGCATCTGGAGCAAACATAGATGTGGCAGGGAGAACCCTTCACGATCGCTTTGACGCGCTGGACATTGGGCTTCCATGTACGGTTGGTACGACGGTGAGAGTGAGAGACCTTGATACCAAATGTGACGCCCTTGCCGCAGATTTCGCATTTTGCCATAGCTGGCACCTCCTTTACAGACTTGTCAACAAGATACATTTTACCAGAAAACGAAAAAAAAATCAAGTGTTTTTTTCAGATTTCCGAATTTTTATCAAATTCCACAAAAAGCGGGGGCTGAACGGTTGCTTTTTGCGAATACTCATTTCCTACCGGCAGTGCCGGCTGCCATTTCCTAAAGTTCTCCGGAAGCGAAAGGCAGCAGAATATAATTCCCCCAGACCAAACAATAGGCGCGAACAGCGCCGGCCGGCAGTGCCGGCTGCCATTCCCTAAAGTTCTCCGGAAGCGAAAGACAGCAGAATAAAATTCCCCCAGACCAAACAATAGGCGCGAACAGCGCCGTAACAGCGACGCATCTGATATGCTCCGCGAAACGGCGCCGCAGGGAAGCGGCTGTCGGCAAATTACAATGCATCACGGAAATTGAGCCGGCGGATTCGCCGCAATGCGATCAGATTCACCACAATCGCAAAGAACAGCGTGATGAGTGCCGAGAACAGATATGCCTCCGGAATCGGGCCGCGGATCATTTGCAGCTCCACGCGCTCCAGCGAGGACAGGATGATATGCGATGCGACCTGTCCGCTCAGCAGTCCGAGCAGAATGCCCATCACCGTTGTCAGAATATTTTCCTTGAGGATATAGCCGACAGTCTCACCGATCGTGAAGCCGTTGACGCGCATGACCGTCAGCTCGCGCTTCTTCTGGTTGAGTTGAATCATAACCAGATTGAGCAGCACAACCGCTGCCATCAGGCCGGCCGTTCCGATCATGACATAAACCATTTTGTCCATCATATCCGCAACGGTCTGATGGCGTGCGCGGGCTTCATCCGATGCCGTATAGCAGAGGAATCCGCTGCTTTCGCTGAGCGCCGAGCGGAGTGCAGGCACATCGGCCCGCGATGTTCGCGCAAGAACGGTGTTGTATTTGAATTCCCGTCCGAAGAGCTCGCGGCCGTAGGATTCGGAAAGATAGATGCTCTTGCCGGCATAGCTCTGGTAAATGCCGCTGATCGGCACATCGTGATATACGCCGGCGGAATCCAGAATGGAAATATGATCGCCGACGGTCAGCGAATAGGTCTCCGCAAGGCGGTTGTAGATAAACACGCCTCCGTCCGGAATGCGATGCTCCGCTTTGCGGCGGATATCATAGAGATGCACATAATCCGGCAGGGCATCCGGATCGACACAGAAGATCTGTGCGCTTTCGAGATCGCCGCCGATCCGCGTCAGCGTATCGAGCTGATAGATTTCCGTATAATCGGTATCTGCATCCCGCAGCTTATCAATGATCTCGCCGATCTCATCCTCAGATGCATCCGGCTTCAGCTGCACACAGGCATCGTAATCCGTGATCTGTGTGAACTGCCGGTCGATCAGCTTGACATAGGAGAGCTTCATCGCGAAGCCGATCATCAGCAGCATACAGCTTCCCGCGATGCTGATAACCGTCACGCTGACGCGCTTCAGATCGCTGCGGATATTGCGCAGGATCAGTCTGGCATAGAGCGAGCCGGATTGCTTCCTGCCGTTGGTGCGCACCTTGTTGCGGTGAACCTGCGGCATCTCACCGCGGAGCAGATCGGTCGCAGGCCGTTCGATCAGTCTGCTGCACGCGATCCATGCGGAGAAGATGCCGAGCGCCGTTGCAAATATCACGCAGAGCGCCGAGGGCAGCAGCAGGAACGAGCGCGGGAATGAGCCGAGCATCAGCGCCTGCGCCGTCGAGGTGAGCATGATCTCCTCCAGCAGGAAATAGGCAAGCGCAATGCCGCCCAGACCGCCGAGAAATGCGCCGAAGCCGCCGAAGATCAGGTATTTCGCCATGATCTCTTTGCGTGTGAAGCCGAGTGCTTTTGTCGCGCCGATCAGTACGCGCTGTTCATCGACAATCTTGCCGATTGTTGCGTAGCAGACGAGCATACTGAGCAGAATGAAGATCGTGCTGAAGGTCTGCCGCATACTGACAAAGGTTTTCGCGGCGCCGTGCAGATCGTTGAAGGAAAGGTTCATGGAGCGGTCGCTCAGGATCCAGCTGCCGGGCAGATAGGCGGCAAGCTGTGCCTTGGCATCCTCCAGCTTCTTCACGCCGGCTTCATATTCCGCCTGCTTTTCTTCGAGCGTTTTGGTGCCCTCCTCCAGCTTCTCGCTGCCCTCCTGCAATTCCTGTTTGCCTTCCTCCAGCTCCTCTGTGCCGGAGCTGATCTGCCCCTCGGAGTCCTCATATTTTTCCAGACCGGCGTTGTATTTTTTCAGTCCGTCCTCATAGGCGCGGAGATTGGCGTCATAGGCGGCTTTGCCGACCTTGTATTCGGTCTCCTTCTCCTGATAGAGTGCGAGCGAGCGGTCATATTCTGCCTTGCCGGCGGCATACTGCGCATTGCCCTCATCATATTCCGCCTGCGCTGCCGTAAACTGCGAAAGGCCGTCCTGATACTGTGCGTAGCCCTCCTGATACTGCTTTTCGCCGTCATAGAGCTTGTTGTATTCCGTGCGGAACTGATTCCAGACATCCGAAGCCTCCGCCGCTGCGATGAAATCCTGATACTGCTCCTCAGAAAGGCCGTTTTCATCGACCAGCAGATGATGCGTCAGATCCTCGTAGGTCATCGTATAGTTATCAGAGGAATCGCGCACGGAATGCAGCACCGGCACATCCCCGAACTCCGGATTCCATGTATCCCTGATGACGGCATTGATCATGCCGTTCATGGTCTCGATCGCGGTCTCTGCGGTATCAAGCGATGCACGCCCTGCGCGCAGCTCCACCTCCGCATCGGTCAGCTTCTGACGGTTTTCGTCGAGCTGGATCTTGCCCTCGCGCAGCTTTGCTTCGCTGGCCTCCAGCTTCGCCGCACCGTCATCGAGCTGTGCCTTGGCATCATCGAGCTGCTTCCTTGCGGAATCCAGCTGCTTCTTGGCATCGTCCAGCGCTTTTTTCGCATCCTCAAGCTGCTTTTTTCCGTCGGTGATCTCAGATTCGGAGGAATCGAGCTGTGCCTTGGCAAGCTCCAGCTTTGCGGCCGCGATCTTGAGCTGCACATCGGCATCGCTGATTGTCGCCGCCTTTTCCTCTGCCTCCGATTTTCCGGCATCCAGCTGCGCCTTGCCCTCGGCGAGCTTCTTCTCACCGTCGGCGATGCGTTCCCGCACTGCGTCGATCAGCTCCGCATCCCGCATGGAAGCACGCTCCTTGCCGAGCAGGGAGATCTCCCGTTCGATCTTCCATATCCTTTCTGCGTATTCCTCAGAGAATGTATCCATATCCGCCGTATCCGTCCGGATCAGCATTCCGAGATAGGGTGCTTCGAGTGTGCTGAGGTCCAGATCCTCCGGTATGACCAGCACCTCAAAGCGGTCGCTCTCACCCTGCCGGAAATGGTTCGGGTGCAGGAAAATGCCCCTGACCGTCAGCTCCTTTGCCGTCAGGAAATCCTCAGACTCCCTGCGCGGGGTGACCGTGATTTTGTCGCCCTCTTTCAGGCCGAGACTCTCCGCGAGCTGCTGTGCGACGGCACATTCGCCGGATTTCTGCGGCAGATCACCGCTGCCAAGCGAAACATGGTCGATGCGCTCTGTCTGCGATGCGATATGAACGGTCGTCCGCTCGCCGCCGCTGTTCTCCGCGATCATATCGACAGCCGTGAAGCCCTCGGCATCCGCAACGCCGTCGATCTTCCGGACGGCTTCGAGATCCTCCTCGGTGATGCCGCGTGTGGACTGAATCTCGATATCGCGGTACTGCATCTCATTATAATACCGGTTCGCTTTGCCGTAGAGCGAATCCATGCCGAACTGGAATGCCAGAAACGCGCTCGTTCCGAGCGTCACGACCAGAACGATCGAGATGAACGAAACGATCTGCCGGCGAATATTCCGGACGGCATCCTTGAATTGTGTCCGCTTCACCTTACCACTCCAGTTCTGCTGCCTTCAGCGGCTTGGCATTCTTCTTGATGCTGAAAACCCTGCCGCTTCGGAGCTTGACAACACGGTCTGCCATTTTACCGATCTCCGGGTTATGCGTAATCATGATGACGGTCGTATGCTTGGTCTTGACTGCACGCTCAAAGGCCTCCAGCACCTCAATGCTGGTCTCATAGTCCAGCGCGGCAGTCGGCTCATCCGCGAGAATGAGCTTCGGATTCTTGACAAGCGCGCGGGCGATCGCAACACGCTGCTGCTGGCCGCCGCTCATCTGCGCCGGGAAATTGTCCGCACGGCTCGTCAGTCCGACCAGACCGATCGCCTCCTCCGGTGTCAGCGGATCGGGACAGATTTCCGCAATGAACCGCACATTGTCGATTGCGGAGAGATTCGGCATGAGATTGTAGGACTGGAACACAAAGCCGATGTAGTTCCGGCGGTACATGGTCAGCTCCGATTCGGAGGGATGCGAATAATCCTTACCCTCGATCATCAGCGTGCCGTTCGTCAGCGAATCCATGCCGCCGATAATATTCATCATGGTCGATTTGCCGCAGCCGCTCTCACCGAGCACGACCAGCAGCTCACCCTGATAGACATTGAGATTGATGCCCTTGAGAATCTTGACCGTTTCGCCGCCGCTCTCGAATTCCTTGGTGACATCATGCAGCGAGACAAGAACCTCCTTATCGTCCGCATCGCCGATCGACAGACCTTTCTCCGCAATCGTGATCGCGGCAAGCGACGCCATGCGTTCACAGAGCTGAAGCTGCTCCTGATCGAACTGTCCGCCGCTTTTCAGGTTGATAAGCTGCACGCATCCGATTGTCTTTTCCGGATCGTTCAGCGGAACACAGAGCATCGTCTTTGTGTCCATGCCGAGATCATCGAAGACCGATCCGTCATAGCGCGCATCCGAATGCGTATCCGCAATGATAACGGATTTGCCTGTCCGCGTCACCACACCCTCAATGCCGGCGCCGTTTTCAATGCTGATACCGGAGATATCGACCGGGCCGCGGTGAAACATCGGATAGAGCCGCTCCGTCTGCGGATCCAGCAGCCAGACCGCGCCGGCCTCGCTGCCGACCGTATCCATAATGATATCAAGGCTGCCGGACAGCGCATCCTCCATGCTGTCTACTTCAAGCATCTGCTCCATAATGTGCCAGAGCGCTTTATCAAACCGGTTCTTCTCTTCCATCTGCATGGCTCCTTTCCAGTCCCGTCAGAGATTATTCGATCGTCTCGACTTTCAGCAGATTGGTCGTTCCGGAAACGCCGAGCGGCACACCCGCCGTAATAACGACCAGATCGCCCGGCTCTGTATATCCCGCATTGCAGGCCGCAGCAACTGCGTGCCGGAACAGCGAATCCGTATCACGCTCCTCGCTGATGACCAGCGGCTGCACACCCCATGACATATTCATCTGCCGCTGTATCATTGCATCGGTCGTGCAGGAAATGATCGGGAACATCGGGCGGTATTTCGAGATCAGTCTTGCGGTCTCGCCGCCCTTCGTCACGGTCACAATCGCCGCTGCATCAAGATCATGCGCGGTCGTCACGGTCGCGTGCGCGATTGCATCCGCGATTGTGGTTTTCTGCGTTGCGCGTGACATGAATTCGCTCTTGTAGTCGATGCTCGCTTCCGCAGTCAGCGCAATCCGCGCCATTGTCTCGACGGTCTCGACCGGATGCTGACCGGCGGCAGTTTCGCCGGAGGTCATGATCGCGCTCGTGCCGTCATAGATCGCATTTGCAACATCGGTGATTTCCGCCCGTGTCGGCCGCGGATTTGTCATCATGGATTCGAGCATCTGCGTTGCGGTGATGACCTGCTTGCCGGCCTCATAGCCCTTGCGGATCAGCTTCTTCTGGATATCAGGGATCTGCTCGAACGGAATCTCGACACCCATATCGCCGCGTGCAACCATAATGCCGTCAGCAGCTTCGAGGATCTCGTCGATATTGTTCACACCCTCGCGGTTCTCGATCTTTGCAATGATGCGGACACCGTACCAGCCGAGCGACTGCGTGAATTTCCGGAGATAGCGGATATCCGCGCCGGTGCGTGCAAAGCTCGCCGCAATAAAATCAAAGCCGAGCTTCGCGCCGAACTCCAGATCCTCCATATCTGCATCGCTGAGATACGGCATGGACAGGTGGACATCCGGGAAATTGCAGGATTTATGATTTGACAGCACGCCGCCGTGAATGACGCGGCATTCAATGTCGGTCGCCGTGACGTGCTCAATGCGCATCTCAACAAGACCGTCATTGATCATGACGGTATCGCCGGGCTTGACATCCTTTGTCAGACGGGCATAATTCACGCTGCCGATCTGTGCATCACAGGGGACATCGCGTGTCGTCAGCGTATAGACGGCACCGTCTTCGACAGTCGCGGGGCCGTCCGGGAATGTACGCAGGCGCACCTCCGGGCCTTTGGTATCGAGCATCGTCGCGACCGGAAGCCCCAGCTCCTCGCGCAGGCGCACAACCTGTTCAAAGCGCTGCTGATCCTTCACATAATCGGCATGGGAAAAGTTAAAGCGTGCAACATTCATGCCCGCCTGCATCATCTGACGCAATACCTCATCCGAATCGGTTGCCGGGCCGACGGTACAAACGATCTTGGTCTTTCTGATCTGCTGCATAATACATCCTCCTTAAAACGGCATTTTTTCGATATATACTATTATAGCATATTATGACAAAAAGTGCAATGGATACAAAAAAATAAAATCATCTGTTTCGCCTCCTGATCTCATAATGGAGCCGGGCACTGCCCGGTTATAGCATATTATGACAAAAAGTGCAATGAATACAAAAAATAAAATCATCTGTTTCGCCTCCTGATCTCATAATGGAGCCGGGCACTGCCCGGTTATAGCATATTATGACATAAAGTGCAATGGATAAAAAAATAAAATTCAGTATTCGTGTCCTGATCTCATATCGGAGGCCGGCACTGCCGGCTAGCATATTATGGGGAAAAGTGCAATGGATAAAAAAAATAAAATTCAGTATTCGTGTCCTGATTTCATATCGGAGCCGGGCACTGCCCGGTCGGCGGCCGGCAAATCATCAAAATATAAGTGAAAATCCCTTCGCGGTCTTCGCATTTGTGCAGACAACCGATTTTTGCCGTATTGTATTGCTTTCTATTTGGCTTTGTGTTACAATATATACAGCGAAATCCCCCCGCAATTTCAGATGCATCGTCAGTAATTCAGAAAGGATGATCGAAAATGAAACTGAAAAAAATGCTGGCAGTTGCCTGTGCCACGGTGCTGACGGCAATCAGCACACTGTCCTGGGTGCCGAAGGAGCCTGTGCTTCCGGTTTCCGCTGAAACAGCGACAGAGGAACCGGAAAAGCAGCCCCGTCTCTATACGGATCGTGTCAGCGCAAAACCGGGTGACAAGAAAGTTCCTTTCACGGTCTATATTGACAACAACCCCTGCGTAAACTCCTACGCTTTCCAGCTGCACCCGGACCCTGCACTCAAGGTGGTTCTGAGCGGCAGACATCCCTCAGAGATCGAAGAAGTATACGAGCCGCTTTATAAGGTCGGCACAGTTATGCAAGGCGGCGAAGACGGCGGTTTCCTCGCTGTGAATTCTTACGGCTCAGTAGTACACCGCATCGGTTCTGCTTCAGCTAGTCAGCGGGATAAAACCAAGACACAGAACGGTTCCATTTTCACATACTATTTTGATATTCCGGATGATACACCGGCCGGCGTTTATCCTGTTTTCCTTCAAGTCGATAAGATTTTAGGATACAGAGCAAACGATATTACGGATCAATTCGCCGTTGAAAGCGGCTATATCAAGGTCGAGAATACCCCGACACTGGATGCGCCGGAAATCTACGGCACCTTCCGCAAAGTTGCCCCCGGAGACCGTCATGTTCCCTTTACGGTCAGCATCCGGAACAATCCGGGTATCAGCGGCGTGAATGTTCAGATGAGCCACGGCGCTTTGCTGCCTCACGGAAAGGGCAGTACGGTGGAATGTGTCAGCGGCGATGTCATCACTGACGGGAAGCTGATCACTGCCCGTTATCCTGCCTCGCAGTCAATCGCTGTTTCCGACACAGGCGGTACAGCGAGCGCAAAGGACGGAGAACTCTTTACCTGTTATTTTGATATTCCGGACGATCTGGAGGACGGCTATTATCCCGTTACGATGAAGCTCAATACAATCACAGACGGAAAGGGTGCAAATGCCGCCGGTCAGTTCACTGTCTTCAACGCCTGTTTCTTTGTGCATAATCCGGATCCGTATACACCGCCTGAGTTCTATGCCCAAACTGTTGAGGCCAATCCCGGAGACAAGGCTGTCGTATACAAAGTCTATATGCGTAACAATCCGGGACTGACAAAAATCAGTTATTCAGTGAACCACGCTCCGTTTGATTTATCACGCGATAAAATACCGAACCCCGGCTGGGTCAGAGCCGGCATGGATACGCAAATGAGTCACGAAAACTATACATTTTCCGTATCTGCTTCGACGGACAAGCCCCGCATTCCCCCGACCGAGGGATACTGGGGACAGTATGACGGTGATGTGACGACACTTTATTTGGATATTCCGGAGGATACCAAACCCGGATATTATCCGATCAATTTCACCATACACGAGTTGAATGACGGTCTCTACTTAGATCTGATGGACAATATGATTGTGGAGAACAACTACATCAAGGTCGGTAATCCCGAAGGAGAGCCGCCTGTCGTAACCGGCACGAAGAGAGCGGATGTCACAACGACCACGACCGTCACGACAACCACCACGGCGAAACCCACGACCACAACCGCAAAGCCCACCACTACAACTGCAAAGGCAACAACCACTGCAACAAAGCCCACGACCACAACCGCAAAGCCCACCACTACAACTGCGAAGGCAACAACCACTGCAACAAAGCCCACGACCACAACCGCAAAGGCAACAACCACTGCAACCAAGCCCACGACCACAACCGCAAAGGCAACGACGACTACCGCAGCGACAACCACGACGACGACCACAACCGCTGCCCTGCAAGCGACAATGCCGGGCGATGTTGACTGCAACAACAGCGTTGATGTGTCTGATGTTGTGCTGCTGGCACGGTATCTTGCGGAGGATTGGGATGCGGTCATCAGTGACATCGGAAAGCTGAATGCAGACTGCAATCACAACGGCGAACGGGATAGGGATGACGGAACTCTGATTCTGCAATTTGTCGCCAAGATCATCACGCGTTTGTGAATGGTACAGTTATCAATCATCTGAACAGCGCTCCCGCGGAGGTTTTGAACCCTGCGGGAGCGCTGTTTTTCCTTTCTTATTCTGCAAATCTATGATGAACCGGAGATTTACGGCAATACCGCACAGAGCCGGCGGTGCAGGATACTTACGGTCAAATATATTTGACCCGTCAGATTGTATGAAAATGACGCCCGGCAAGGAGTTTTCGTTCATGATGACCGAAAATCTGCAAGCAGCTGCGCTGCCAAGCTGCCAGCCGGGCTCCGGTCGTCAGGCGGGCTTTATGCGGTGCTGCCCTAAAGATCTTGGTGATATTGACAAACGCCGCCGCAGATGCTACAATGCAGATAACAAAAAAATTTTCCGGAATGCTGTTGCATTTTTCCGGAAATCCTGTTCTTATGTATGAAGGCGAACACGAAGGGCGGCGGCAGCCATGGTCGATCAGGCAATCATAGCACTATTTGAAGAGCGCGATGAGCAGGCGATCTCCGAAAGCGAAATGCAATACGGAGCGCTCTGCCGGTCTGTTGCGCGCGATATTACCGGCAGCGATGAAGATGCCGAGGAATGCCTGAACGATGCGATGCTCGCCGCATGGAACGCGATCCCGCCTGCCAAGCCACAAAACTTCTGCGCCTATCTGCTGCGTCTGGTTCGCAATGCCGCGTATAACCGATACAATGCCGCCCATACGGAAAAACGCAGCACCGCCAATATCGCAGGCTCCGTTGACGAGCTTGCAGAGATCATTCCGGACAGAGGTGATGTCATCAGCGAGGTCGAGCGCCGTGAAACGGTCGCTGCGATCAATGCATTTTTGAAAGGTCTGCCGCAGAAGCAGCGCGACCTGTTCGTCCGGCGATACTGGTATGCGGCCGATACCGCAGCGCTCGCAAAAATGTTTCATATGACGGAAAGCCATGTCAGAATGACGCTGTCCCGCTTGCGGAAGCGGCTGCAAAAACATCTGCAAAAGGAGGGGTTGCTGTGAATGCAAATCTGTTTTCGGAACTGCTGACTGATATCTCGGATGAATACATCGTATCTGCTGCGAATCCGCACAGCAAGCCGATCCGCTGGTATCGGATCTCTGCGGCAGCTGCCTGCATTGTTCTGCTGATCGCTGCGGCAGTCTATCCGAAGCTGCGGATGCAGACCCCTGAAATCACAGAACCGCCTGCTGCAACCGTCACAGCGGAAACAACTGCGCAGACTGCCGCTGAAACAACTGCTGTGACTGTGTATACAACTGCTGTCAGTATGAAAACGACACACCGGACAACGGCGGAAACTGTCAGTCAGACTGCCGCAGAGACGGTCACTGACGCGGAGACAGTCACGGATGCGGTGACGGAACAGGAGCAGGTGCTGACAGTTCCCGAAGCGCCGATACAGCCGGAGACAGCACCGCCGCCTGTCACAACCGCCATATTGACCGTCACGGCGGAAACAACAGAAGCACCGATACAGGGTGCGCCGGAGTCTTTCCATGTTGATGCACCTGAGGAACCGACATTCACGCTGCCTGTGATCACAGGCCCATGGCAGAAAGAGAACTCTGCTTCTTCCGATTGGCCGGAGCCGTATATCCAATTCTATTTCGTTCGTTCGACGCCGGATGATCACGGATATATGCTTGACAGCAGATATGATCCGGCACATCAGCAATATATTGTGGTGAAAGTGCGGGCAGACTACACAGATGCCGCTCTGTGCGGGGGGACAATGACACCTTCGGGATTGCAGCTGCATTTTGTTTGTCTGCGGCCGCCGGACAGCACGGTGATTCTTTACTATGCCATTCCGCTGCCGGACGGTTATGAGATCCAGCCGGAGGACTGCCGCGCAGAATATACTGTCGTAAACGACAGCGATATTTTTCAGGAAAAGCAGACCGATCAGCCGATGATTGATGTTTATGCGTAAAGGAGGTCATCTTATGAAAAAGAGTATGAGATTTGCAGCGATGCTTGCAGGCGCTGTGCTGCTTTGCGGCGCGGTTCCTGCGGTGCCGGTTTCTGCTGCTGAAACAACCGACGTGATTCCGCCGCACTGCTGGGGCACTGCGGACGGCAGCGAGTTTCAGGATATGACGGAACTGGATGACAAGGGTATGTTCAAATGGGTCGGGTACGGCGGTGTTCCCGGCACGCCGCGTGATTATCAGGTCTTGACCTATCACTATTCGTTTGACCGTGAAGATACCTTTACCGATCTCGATACCGGTGAAACAATTACGGAAATGCGTCACCTTGAGGGCGATCCGGTCTATGTGATCTGTCCGCGGGAGAATGTTCTGCGGATCGTACTGCGGAAAGATATCAATCACGATGAAGCAGAACAGAAAATGTTTGAGATACTGGAGAAACACTATCCCGGAATTACCGAGTTTTCTCAAACCACAAGTCCCGAAACACCTAAGAGATATTATGTTTATCAGGTTCAGGAAAGCGTGACGGATCTTGAATGTTACTATGATCTTGTTGACAACAGCAAGTGGTTTCCGACAGAAGAAGCCAAAACTGCCGGTGTTCCGGAAATCGCTGACGGCATTATGCGGGATCTTGCAAAAGCCGGACTGATCTCTGAATTTTACACATGGGGACAGACTGCAAATTATCAAGAGGTCTGGTATACTTATCCGACAGCATACTATCCCACAAGCCATAAATGGAACAGCGATTATACCGCACTGGAGGATGTGACATATGACTGGACAGCGATTGAGGCGTGGGTGCAGGAGCATCATCCCGAATGCAGATTTGTCTGTGCGGCGCTCGAAGATACGGCACTTGCCAAAAAGCTCGGATACTATGATTACGGACAGGACAAAGCATACTATAATGACCGGAATGAAATGTATGCCGTGATTCCGCCGGAAGGAACATCATTCGCTGAACATTTTGCGATTGCCGCAGAGCTTTACGAACAATTTGGTCTTGCAGCTGAATGGGTGTGTCCGACATCCGCCGCCGAATCGCCGCTGATCGGACAGAATGCGCTCGCCATATCCGGCGATGTGACGCTTGACAGCGAGGTTGATGTCAACGATGCGGTTCTCCTTGCACGCTTCTGCACAGAGGACAGCGAGGCCGTCATCACAAATCAGGGCAAGCAGAATGCCG
>CAMOOV010000015.1 GCA_946621745.1 uncultured Ruminococcus sp. | reverse complement strand
AAAAGTGCTTGTCCGCAGGGGCTGGTTCACACCGCCGTTTGATACGGCTGCAAAGCTTCGCAGCAGATTAGAAAAGGTCTATGACCTGATCGAATTTCACGCGGAGGGCTCGATGGTATATTTCTGTGCGGTAAAACGATGAGAGGAAACTTATGTCGTTACGGTGCAGCTAAAAAAAAATTGTTTAACAGCGGGCATCGCACTCAGGAGATTGAGATTCACTATCGTTTTGGCGTTGCCGTAACGACTGCTGTCGCTGACAGTATGAAGTACGACGAAAAGAGAAAGGCTGCGTAACCGGTTTGGTTACGCAGCCTTATCTTCAAATCATAAAAACTTCTTTAAGGCAATACCGCACAGAGCTGGCGGTGCAGATACGCAGTCAGATTTTTCGTCAGATTGTATGAAAATGACGCCGCTGGGCTGACGCCCAGCAAGGAATTTTCGTGCAAGATGACGGAAAATATGCAAGTAGATGCGCTGCCAAGCCGTCAGGCGGGCTTTGTGCGGTGTTGCCTTAAGAGTACCCGTCTTTTGCGTCAGGGGCGTTCGTTGTTCTTTGCTTATTTGCTGTACTTTGCCTTGTCCATTTCGCGGATCGCTGCGCGGCGGATTTTGCCGCTGCCGACCGTCTTCGGAAGCTCCTCAACAAATTCGACAACACGCGGATATTTATACGGCGCAGTACCTCTCTTGACATATTCCTGGATCTCCTTGACCAGCTCGTCCGAGGGAACCGTGCCCTTTGTCAGCACGATCGTCGCCTTGACGACCTGTCCGCGGATCGGATCCGGCACGCCGGTCACGGCGCATTCCAGCACATACGGCAGCTCCATGAGTACACTCTCGATCTCGAACGGTCCGATGCGGTATCCCGAAGACTTGATGACATCGTCCACGCGGCCGACATACCAGAAATAGCCGTCCTCATCCACCCATGCGGTATCACCGGTATGATAATAGCCGTCACGCCATGTCTCGGCGGTCGTTTCCTCATCGCCGTAGTAGCAGAGCGCCAGTCCCGGAACGCCTTCCTCTTTCAGCTTGATGCAGATCTCGCCGGTCTCACCGACAGCCGCCGGTGTTCCGTCGGAGAGCAGAACCTGCACATCATACTGCGGATTCGGTCTGCCCATGCTGCCGGGCTTCGGCTCCATGCCGACAACATTCGCGATGGAAAGCGTGGTCTCCGTCTGACCGAAGCCCTCCATGAGCTTGATGCCGGTCGCGCGCTGGAACTGGTAGAATACCTCCGGATTCAGCGCCTCACCTGCGATACAGGCGTATTTCAGCGAGGAGAGATCGTATCTGCCGAGATCCTCCTTGATGAAGAAGCGGTACATGGTCGGCGGCGCACAGAAGCTCGTGATGTGGTATTTCTTGAACATCGGAAGGATATCGTCTGCATGGAAGCGGTCGAAATCATACACAAATACGGCGGATTCACACATCCACTGACCGTAGAGCTTGCCCCAGAGCGCCTTGCCCCAGCCGGTATCGGAGATCGTGAAATGCAGACCGTTCGGATCGGCATTCTGCCAGTAACGCGCTGTGACATAGTGGCCGAGCGGATACTGATAGCTGTGCAGCACGAGCTTCGGATTGCCCGATGTACCGGAGCTGAAGAAGATCAGCATCGGATCGGTGCCGCAGGGCGAATCCTCACGGCGATCGTAATGCGTGCTGTATGCCGGAAGCTCTGCATTGAAATCATGCCAGCCCTCGCGCTGTCCGTTGACCATGACCTTTGTTTTCAGCGACGGACAGTTTGCCTGTGCGAGATCGACTTCATTCGCAACATCGCCGTCCGCCGTGCAGACGATCGCCGAGACCTCCGCGGAATTGAACCGGTATTCAAAGTCATGCTTTTTCAGCATATTCGATGCCGGAATAACGAGCGCGCCGATGCGGTGCAGCGCGATGATCGAGAACCAGAACTGATAATGCCGCTTGAGGACAAGCATAACGCGGTCGCCGCGCTTGATGCCGAGCGACTTGAAATAATTCGCGGTCTGGCAGGAATAGCGCTTGATATCCTTGAATGTAAAGCGGCGCTCCTTTTTGTTGACATCGACATAGATCATCGCGGTCTTGTCCGGACATTTCTCCGCCATTGCATCCACGATATCGAATGCGAAGTTGAATTTATCCTTCTCGCGGAAATGTACGGCGGAAAGGATGCCCTCCTCATTCGTCTCGCAGACAACAAATTTCTCCGCGACCGGATGCAGCAGACCGGCCTTGTCAACATTTGTTGTATGATGCTCCGCAACGTGCTCATGATACTCCGAGAAACCGGTCGTGCCGCGCGGCGCCATGACAAATGCATAGATCTCGCAGTCCTCGCCGCCGAGCGCGATCTCATCGTGCGGCATGGAGCTGTCGTAATAGATGCAGTCGCCCTCATGCAGAATCTCGGTATGCGAACCGACGATCATCCGCAGCGTGCCTTTGAGCACAATATCCATTTCCTGACCGGCATGGCTTGCGAGATGCAGCGGCTTGGAAAGCGCTTCCTCGGAGTACGGAATCACGACATGGAACGGCTCGACCGTCTTATTCTTGAACTTCGCGGCAAGGCGGTTGTAGACAAAGCCCTCTCTGCGGACGATCGGGTCGCCCTCGCCCTTTCTGGTGACGGTGTAGCCCTTCAGCTCCGGGCTGCTGCCCTCCATGAGATCTGCAATCTCAACATGAAACGCATTCGCACATTTATAAATAAAGGTAAAGCTGAAATCCTTTTCGCCTGCTTCAAACGCCTTGTAATCCTCGACCGAGTAGTCTGTAGTGGCTGCCATTTCTTCGACAGAAATGCCGAGATCCTCGCGGAGACGCGCAATGCGTTCAGCGACCTCTTTGATTTTCGATTCGGCCTTTTGCAGCTTTTCCTGATCGTTCATGATAATCCTCCTTTATAAAATAAAAAAACCCGTCCCAAAGAAGATTCTTTGAGACGAGCATTTTCAACAAATACCCGCGGTACCACTCAAATTGTGCCGCTATTGCGTAACACCGCTTTCAGGCTCCAGCAAGCCCTATTCTTTCACGCAGACTCACGGGAACGCTTACTTTGTCTGCCTTTTCAGCGCTCCGGCTCAGAAGGGATACACAGCATTACATGACACCGGCTCTCACCAAACGCCGGCTCTCTGGGGACAGCGGCAGTCCTGTGCTTGACTTCCTCATAGCCTATGTTTTGGATTATATCACTTTTTTCCCGATTTGTCAAGGGCTTTTTCAGATTTTTTTTCGATCTTCGTAAAGGATGGATCCACACAGGAATCTTTCAGCGGACATTCGCTGCATTTCGGATTCCGCGCCGTACAGGTATCGCGCCCGAACAGCACGATCTGATGACAGAACCGTCCGGAGCGCTCCGGCGGCAGGATCCTCCGCAGATCCTCCTCGACCTGCTCCGGCGCATGGCGCTTGGTCAGGCCGAGCCGTCCGGAGATGCGGATGCAGTGCGTATCGGTCACGACGGAGGGCTTGCCGTAGACATCGCCGAGCAGAAGATTCGCCGTCTTGCGGCCGATGCCGGAAAGCGTCAGCAGATCGTCCATATTATCCGGCACGACACCGCCGTACACATCGCGCACGCGAATGCACATTTCCTTGATGCTTTTCGCTTTGGCGCGGTAAAATCCGCAGGGCTTGACCGCCTGCTCCAGCTCCGTGAGATCGGCATCCGCAAAGGAATCCAGCGTCGGGAACTGCCGGAACAGATCCTTTGTCACGATGTTGACACGCGCATCGGTACACTGCGCCGAGAGCCGTGTCGCGATCATCAGCTCATAGGGCTTTTCGTATTGCAGCGAGCAGACCGCATCCGGATAGACCGTATCCAGAATATCACAGATCTGCACTGCCTTTTCTTTCAGCTTCATGTTTATCATCCTTTTTCGTTGATTGCCTTGATGCCGCTCAGCTCCAGACCGGTAAAGCCGCCTGCCCGCCGCAGCATAGAAAACTCTGCACGGGTGAGCTGGAATTTACCGTAATCGAGCCCGCCGGCTTCCACCTTCGCACCGTGATTGACATCGTAATTGCGGAAACAAATATAATCCGGAAATAACCAGCTGCCGTCCCAGCCGTTGAGTGTGAGATAAATATGCTTTCCATCTGGTCGTCGCAGAGATGGACTTTTTTCTGTCTTTTTCATTGTGCCGAGGAACACCTGCCCCCCAGCTGCCGGAGGGCATTTGTTTTGCATTTGCCATAGTATACTTTTCTCAAGGCATACACCATAGCCCCCGCTATCAGTATACATCATTTTCCCGAAAAAGTAAAGTACTGTATGCTTTTCATTCAACAATGCAAGGATACAAAAAAATCTTTGTCTTTGCATTCTTGCATCCTTGACCGCTGCTGCTCACTCCTTCCCGCTGTTCTGGTTTTCTAATATCGAAAACTGCTTGCAATGAATGCACTGAAATCGGTCGGAATGGCGGAATTTGCCAAAAAGCCGGTCAGCAAGCTCTCCGGCGGACAAAAGCAGCGTGTCGCCATTGCAAGGGCAATCGTCAATGAGCCAACGGTCATTCTTGCGGATGAGCCGACCGGCGCATTGGATTCCGGTACCGCACAGGAGATCATGGATGTGTTCAAATTGCTGCATGAGCAGGGAAAACGGTCATTATCGTCACGCACGATATGGGCATTGCGCAGCAGTGTGAGCGGATGATTGAAATTGCGGACGGGAAGCTGGCCACATAAACAAAGAAAACCGCGCTGACTTGTATCGGTCAGCGCGGCTTTTTTTGTGGGAACTGTTTACACTGGATGCAGAATCGTTATTTTGGTTTGAAATCATTGTATTTATGCAGGTTTCTGCCTGATAGTGAGGGTTAGTGTATACGAATCGTGGGAACTCGTCACGGGAACCTGCTTGGGAACTTGGCCTGAAAAATGCTGCAAAATACAGAAAAATCTTTCTGAATACGGAAAATCTTTTCAGCAGCTGCTGCGATAAAAAAGCACATAGCAGCTTGAAATTGCCGCATTTATGCGCTTTTTAGTTTCAGAGCCGGCGAGAGGCTGCTGTCCTGCATGAAAGAGCAAGCTCTTTCATGCAGGACTCCCCACGCCTTTGAAAAGGCTTGACCGAAACTATATAAAGCGCTGCCGGAAAAACGATTTGTTTCAGACACACAAATTCCAAAATAGACTATTTCTATGCATCAAACCTGCGAATGCGTATCAAGCCATGCGATCACATCATCAACCGTTGTGAAGCACAGGCTCGTGCAGGTATCCGCACAGCCGTAATAGATCGCAATGCGTCCGGTATCTGCGTCCACCAGATTCGCGCACGGGAATGTGACATTCTGCACATCACCGATGCACTCATAATCCTTCTGCGGGCTGATGAGATACTCTCTGCCGCGCTTCAGCACTTTCCACGGCTCATCCTTGTCGAGCAGCGCCGCAGAGAAGCTGTAGACATAACCGTTGCAGGAGGTCAGCACACCGTGATAGAAAATCAGCCAGCCGCGGTCTGTCTCGATCGGGATCGGGCCTGCGCCGATCTTCGTCGATTCCCAGCCCATGCTCGGCCCCATCACATGACGGTGCTTGCCCCAGAAGGTCATATCCGGAGACTGCGAGATGTAGATATCACCGAACGGCGTATGGCCGCTGTCGGACGGACGGCTCATCATCATGAAGTTGCCGCCGATCTTGCGCGGGAACAGCACGCCGTTGCGGTTGAACGGCAGGAATGCGTTCTCCAGCTGATGGAATGTCTTGAAATCATAGGTATATGCACAGCCGATCGTGGGCTTCCAGCCGTAGGCGTTGCACCATGTCACATAGAAGCGGTCCTCGATCCAGCAGACACGCGGATCATAGCCGTACTGGAAATCCTGAAGCTCCAGCGATGTCTTGACAAACTCAATGCGCGATTCGCTGATATCCCAGTTGAGGCCGTCCTTGGAAAAGCCCGCGTGCAGCTCCATATTGCGCGCCTTGTCATCGACACGGAACACGCCGGCAAAGCCGCCCTCGAACGGAACGACCGCGCTGTTGAAGATGCTGTTGGACATATCAAGATGATCGCGGCGGATGACCGGATTATTGTCATAGCGCCAAATCACATCCTTGCAGCCTGCCGGCTTCTCCTGCCACGGCATATTCGGAATGGAAACCCCGTTGATAACCTGAACCTTCATATTCAAAATCCGCCTTTCTCTCCGCAATGTCTACGGAATTCTATGGTACTATTATACCATAATCCGGCGGCAATTTCAATAGATTATCAGCAGTATGACAGGAAATCATTCAGTGATAAAGCAAATTCACAGTTGTACAGATTATACAAATCGCTACTTGAATAATTGGCAGAACCGTCCTGCGCATCGGGTTCGGGCAGATATTCGCCGTACCACAGCCCGAAGAATGACCAGACCGCGCTGTCAATGCGGATCATCTCCGGATCGGGGACTGCGCTGCATTCGCTGAGCGCAAGCAGCTTGCCGCCGCCCGTCAGATGCCGCAGCGAATGGAACTGCTCATAGCGGCTGCCGAAGTCGATCTCCGGCTGCAAATACACATCGACTGCGGCGATGTCGTACTGCGATTCCGGCACGAGATAGCCCGCACTCTGCCCGTTCCAGATCCAGATCAGATTGTGGATATCGTGATAGGCGGTCAGGCGCGTATAGAGCAGATCCCAGAGCTTCAGATAGCTGCTCCGGCCTGCCCCGCCCCACCAGTACCAGCCGCCGCCCGCTTCATGCAGCGGCCGCCAAAGCACCGGAATATCCATTTGCGCAAGCGGACGGAGCGTTTCCGCCATGCGGTCAATATCTGTCAGGAGCTGCACCGCCTCCGCAGGGATGCTGTCATCGGCGGCGGCTTCCTCCGGACTGCGCATCGCAAGCACAGCGGCCTCCTGATCGCGCAGCGCCGCATGAAGATCGAATCCGGCATCCTCCGTATAAACGGAAGCGGTGCCCGGCGCATTCCACTGCCACATCAGCCCGACGATCCCGCCGAGATACTGATGCCAGTCCGCGGCATCATTCACCGTCCGGCGGTCATTGCTGCTGCCGAGCGCACTGAACCGGATCGCCGGAAGCTGTCCGGTCATCGCGAGGATATCGTTCAGCTCCTGATTGCTGCTGCCGGAGACATACTGTCCGGTCAGCATCTTCTCGCCCCAAAAGCCGCACATCGTTTCGTAGAGCTTCTGCGCATTCGGCGATGCATCCGGATCGCAGAGCGCTTCCGCGGGAACCGCGCTGTCATCCTCCGCCGCATTGTCATCGGTCAGCTCCAGATAATCCGCATCGAGCGTGCTGTTTCCGGTGTCAACAGAGATCTCCGTTTCCCCCTGCATCAGAAAGATGCGGTGGAATGTGATGCGGACAAAGCTGCCGGTGCTTTCCAGCAGAAACTGCGAATTGACCTTGTCGCCGATCCGCAGGGTATGTGTGCCGGTGCAGTCCGATGCGAGACAGAGCGTCACGGCATAATGCTGCGTCTGCGGGACATTGACATGAAAGCTCAGCGCAGAGCGCGTCTGCGCGGGAACGCCCGCAAGATAGCCGTTTCCGGAATAATCCGTGCGCTGATAGGCACCGCTATCCGGCAGCGGCAGACCGGCATTCTCCGCTTCCACGCGGACAGAGCAAGGCGCAGGCGTGATCTCCGGCAGCTCCAGCATATACGGCTCGGTGCTGCGGCCGTCCTTGGCGGCGGTCAGCAGACGGCTGTATGCATCGTAGCAGCCCGAATCCGGCGCAGACTCGCGCTTCGGCACCGGCAGAAGCAGATAACCCGCCGAGATCGCCGCGACCGTCAGAAATAACAGAAAATACCGGAATGCACCGCTGAGGTGCTGCATCCGTTTCAAATCGCTGTCAGGTGATACTCACCCTTCGGCACGGTCTCAAACTGCAAGGAACCGTCCGCCTCCTTTTCCGTGGATTTGCCGCCGAGCAGATATGCGCCCGCCGGCAGATACAGACGGCAGATGCCGCCGAACTGCGAATGCACGGTCAGTGCGGTCAGCTGATGTGCTTTCCATTCTGCTGACAGCACAAAGCCGCCGTATGCACAAAGCCCGCTGAATGCGCCGCTTTCCCACGCATCGGGCAGCGCGGGCAGCAGCGTGATGCCGTCGGGATCGGAGCGCAGGAGCATTTCCGCGATTGCCGCCGTCCCGCCGAAATTGCCGTCGATCTGGAACGGCGGGTGCATATCAAAAAGATTCGGATTCGTCGAATCCTGCATCAGCTTCGTCATGGCCGCAAAAGCCGCCGCGCCGTCATTCAGCCGCGCATACATATTCGCGATCCATGCGCAGCTCCAGCCGGTATGTCCGCCGCCGTGCGTCAGGCGGCGCTTCAGCGTTGCAGCGGCAGCATCCGCCAACGCAGGCGTTCTGCGCGGCGAGATCTGATGAGCGGGATGAAGTGCGAAAAGCTGGGAGATGTGGCGGTGTCCCGGCTCGGCTTCATCGTAATCGACCGCCCATTCCATGATCTGCCCGTACTTGCCGATTTCCGGCTTCGGGAGCTTTTCAGACTGCGCCCGCAGGATCGGGAGCAAGTCGCAATGCTTGCCGAGGATCGCATCCGCTTCGGTCAGGTCGCTGTAAAGCTGCCGGATGATCTGCGAATCCATTGACGGTCCCGCGCAGAGACAGCCGCGCTCGCCGCTTTGCAGACAATAGGTATTCTCCGGCGATACGCTCGGACAGGTCACGAGATTGCCCTGCGCATCCTCCGTGAGATACTCTGTGAAAAACAGCGCAAATTCGTACAAAATATCAAAATGCTCCGCGAGAAAGCTGCGGTCGTGTGTGTAGCGGTAATGCTCCATGATATGCAGCGCGAGCCATGCGCCGCCCGTCGGCCAGATTGTCGCGGGCATCCAGAGATCCTGCGGCGCCGTATCGCCCCAGAGGTCGGTGTTGTGATGACAGACCGAGCCGTGCAGCCCGTACATTTCCCGCGCCGTCTGCCGCCCCTGCTCCATGACGCGCCGCAGCAGCGCAAAGAGCGGCAGATGACATTCCGGCAGGCCGCAGCTTTCCGCCGGCCAGTAGTTCATTTCGGTATTGATGTTGACCGTGAAGCGCCCGCCCCATGCCGGCCACATATCCGCATTCCAGATGCCCTGCAAATTCAGCGGCAGCGAACCCGCACGGCTCCCCGCGATCATCAGATACCGCCCGAAGCTGAAATACAGGCCGAGCAGCGCATTCAGCGCCCGCGGATTGTTTTCCTTTGCGGCATTCAGCAGCGCATCCGTCGGCAGTTCAGCGGAGAGCGCCGCATCCGGCAGCGTGACCGATGTCCGCTGAAAGGGTGCATGATAATCACGCAGATGCGCGGATTTCAGTGCATCA
The DNA here is from genome assembly GCA_946621745.1 of uncultured Ruminococcus sp. Lineage (GTDB taxonomy): Bacteria > Bacillota > Clostridia > Oscillospirales > Ruminococcaceae > Firm-04. Next base: position 14,858 of record CAMOOV010000015.1, on the reverse strand, counting down.
TAGGATATCCGCAGCGCCGCGTTGACATCTGCAAGCGCCAGCGCCTCCGGATTGCCGTCCGGATGATAATAGGATGTCCGCGCAGCAAAAACAAGTGTCGCCTCGCGTGTATTCTCAATACACAGCTGATTGCCGGAGCGCGTGACCGGACTGTCCGGCGCATCTGCCCGCAGTGCCGCGCAGAAGCGGATGCCGCCCTCGCCGCCGGAGCCGCCGTCAAAAAGCAGCACAAAGCCCTCCGGCGTTTCCGTGACGGCATTGCGGTCATAGTAATCGTCGCGGCCGTCGAGCGATGCCGCCAGCGAAAACGGCACCGTGCCGGTCAGATGCAGCACGATGCACTGCGCCGCCGCCGAAGCGAAAATCTCGCGGCGGAACGCTCCCCCGCCCTGCCGGAAGCTGACCGTGCAGAGCGCATCGTCCAGCGAAAGACTGCGGCGGTAATCCTCCGGCGCACCGTCCGGCAGCGTCAGCCGCAGCGTGAGTTCGCCGAGCGGCATATAGTGCCGCATATTCGGCGGACAGCCCTGCATCTGCGTAAATGCGCGCTTTTCCGCTTCTGCAATCCTGCCCTCCATGACAAGGCGGCGGATCCCGCGCCAGTTTTCCCGCGCATCGGGATTGACGCGGCTGCGCTTTCCGCCCGACCAGACCGAATCCTCATTCAGCTGCAAAAATTCACGCTCCGGCGCGCCGTAGACCATTGCGCCGAGCCGTCCCGCGCCGATCGGGAATGCCTCCTCGAACCGACCCGCGGGCTGCCTGAACCATACTGTTTGCTCCATAGCACCTCCGCATTCACGCATCTGCGAGCTTTTTGCCGATCGCCTCCTGCGCCGCAGCAAGCTGCGTATCCTCCTCGCCCTCGGCCTGCTCGACGATGATATCCGGCTCCAGTCCGACCTCGTGATAGCAGGGCGATTTGCCGGTCGAATAGGTCGCGGTCGTCAGCGTCACGCCGCCGCCCTCCAGCTCAAAGGTCGTCTGCATGATGCCCTTGCCGAAGGTCTGCTCGCCGACCAGCACCGCATCCGCATAATCGCGCATCAGACAGGCGAACAGCTCCGATGCACTTGCAGTATTGCCGTTGACCAGCACTGCATAAGGCATCTCCATACAATTCGCATCAGATTTGATAATCGGGCTGGAATCGCCGGAGCGGGACTGCGCAAATGCCAGCTCGCCCTCCGGCAGCATCGGATCGACCATTTTTTCCAGCGCCGCCAGCACACCGCCGCCGTTATCGCGCACATCAAAAATAAACGCCTTCGCGCCCTGATCGAGCAGATTCTGCCGCGCCTCGGCAAACTGCTCCGCCGTGACTGTGCGGAATTTTGAGACGCGGATATAGCCGACCTTGTCCGGCAGCATTTCGGATTCTACCGTAACTTCGTCGATTTTCGCACGGGCGACCTTGTATTCCTTTTCCTCGTCGGTATCATGCTTGCGGATCAGCAGACGCACCTTTGTCCCGACCTCGCCCTCGATCGCGGCGATCGCGTCCTGATAGTTGCCGTCAACCTTGATATCCTCAACCTCGACCAGCCAGTCGCCCGCTTCGATGCCGGCCTTTTCTGCGGAGCCGCCCGCGGAGACATCGATGATCTGCGCATCGCCGGATTCCGGAACCTGTACCGTGATGCCGATACCGACATATACACCTGCATTGTTGTCCTGATATTCTTCATACTCGCGGTCGCTGCGATAGGTGCTGTAGCGGTCGCCGAGGCCGTAGACATAGCCCATCAGCATCCCGTCAAGGACATCCTCCTCCGGAATCTCCTGATAGAATTCGCGGCGAACGACCGCATCCAGCTCATCGAGCCGCGCATATTTTTCGGCCAGACGGTCAATCTCCGAGACCTTGCTGTTGAACACGGTACGGCTGACCGAGAGCGTGAGAACAAATGTGACGGCGGAAGTCAGCGCCATGAGACTGAGCGCCGCGCCGAACCCGATTTTCTTTTCCAAAATGCTTCGTCTCTTTCTGTTTCTTTTATGCCGCAAACGGCAAGAGACATTTGTCTCCTGCCGCTTGGGTCATTTTCACTTTCTTTCGCTGAGCGGCGCCTTAATGCGGCACATAGTTCAGCGGATTCACACGGTTATTGTTGATGCGCACCTCGAAGTGCAGATGCGGGCCGGTGACCTGACCGGTCTTGCCGATGACGCCGACCTGCTGGCCGACTGTAACCTGCTGACCGACGGAAACGGTCGCGCGCGCTAGATGCGCATAGAGTGTCGAATAGCCGTTGCCGTGGGAGATAACGACATGGTTGCCGTAGCCGCCGCCCCAGCCGTTCGTGCAGACATATGCGACTGTACCGTTGCCCGCTGCGCAGGCAGGGCCGCCGCTTGCTGAGGTCGGTCCGATGATATCCAGACCGCCGTGACCGGTCGTTCTGCCGGAGCCGAACGGATCATTGCGCAGTCCGAAATAGCTCGAAATGGTATAATTGCCCGGAGCCGGCCATGCGAACATATAGCCGCTCGGAACGGTTGCCGGCAGAGCCGCTGTGGTTGCCTTTGTGGTCGCCTTTGTAGTAGGCGGCGCGGTCGGCGCGGTGGTCGGCGCCTGTGTCACAGGTGCAGGCGGCTGCGTGATGACCGGAGCCTGTGTCTGCGGTGCCTGCGTAACGGGAGCCGGTGCCTGTGTGACGGGTGCCGGAGCCTGCGTGACCGGAGCCGGTGCCTGTGTGACCGGAGCAGGCGCTTCCGTCACGATGACGGGCGGCGCGGTGGTCGTAGTGGTCGTGGTCGTCGTTGTTGTCGTGGTCGTGGTAGTGGTGCGGCGCGCTTCCTCGGCGGCCTTGCGTCTTTCCTCGGCCTCCTTGCGCTTGCGCTCCTCCTCCTCGATCTTGCGGAGCGCCTCGGCAATGATCCGATCCTGCTCCTCGTTAATCTCCTCCAGCTCGTCCTCATGAATCTGGATCTCGCTGTTGACATTGTAATGCTGCTTCGTCAGCTCGTAGATCTCATAGTCCGTGCCGGTGATCGTTGCATCCAGCTCCTCGCGGGAATTCTGGAATTCATCCTGCAAAATCTCGATCTCGGTCTGCTTGATATTCAGCGCCTGCACGCTTGCGGTCAGATCCTTCTGATGCTCGGTCAGGGAGCGGATATCCTCTTCCAGCTTGTCGATCATTTTATCGTCATGCTCGGAAATGCGCTTGATGACATCAATCTTTGCGAGAACATCATAAAAGCTCGATGCGCCGACCAGCGCCGACAGCAGACTGTCATTGCCGTGGACATAGAGTGTGCGAATGCGTTTTTTGAAGAGCTTGAGGCCATCCTCGACCTCCAGCTGCTCGGCGTCGATCTCCTCCTGCAAACGGGCGATTTCCTCCTGCTTTGCCGAGATATCGCCGATGACGCTGGTCATCTGCGAGTCGATCAGCAGCAGCTTGCCGTTGATCAGCTCGACCTCCTCTTTGAGTGTCTTTTCATATTCAGATTTGCTGTTGATATCGTCCGCGAGCTTTTCCAGCTCTTCCTTCTTGGCGTCGATCTGTGCCTGCTTCTCCTTTTTCTCCTGTTCGATCTCCTTGAGCGTCTTTGCGGACGCCGTTATCGGAGGCTCACGGTAAATCTGCATTGCCATAGATGATCCGGTCAGTATGACCGCAGAAAGGATCGCGAGCGCCCTCCGGATTTTCTGATTCATGCAAAATCTTCCTTTCAATGCATCACATATTTGCGGCGCGGTATTTCAAATGTACACTGGTCGATGCGACACTTCCGATCGCGCCGATCAGGGCGCCGGTCACGACATATGCAATCGTGACGATCACATAGATCTTGTTGAACGGGATCACATTGCCGAGCCCGATCGTACTTAATACATCAAATCTGCTAAGCAGTCCGACAAGGCTGTCATATGCAAACCATGTCAGCAGCGTTGCGAAAACGCCTGCCATGAAGCCGTTGATCATGCCCTCGATGAAGAACGGGAACCGGATAAAGCCCTTGGTCGCGCCGACGGACTGCATAATGCTGATCTCGCGGCGGCGGGAATAGACCGATGCGCGGGTGGTGTTCGAGATAATGACCATGGAAACGATCAGCAGTGCAATGATGATTGCAGATGCGACAATCGTGACAACGCGGCGCGTCTCGGTCAGCAGCTCGACAAAGGAATCCGGTGAACGGACATATTCCACATCGGCGATCGCCTCGGTCGCTTTCAGTGTCTCGTCCATTTTCGAGATATCGGTCACGCGGATGCGGTAGGCATCCGGCAGCGGGTTGTCATCGCCGAGGGACTCAAAGACCTCCGCCTGATCGCTCATCTTGGCTTTCAGGTCGATGAAGGCTTCCTCTCGCGGATAATATGTCACATTGGCAACATTGTCCATCATGCGGAGCTGATCGCCGATCTCCGAGATCCGCGCCTTCTCCGTGCCGTCGAGCAGATAGACGATGACCTCATTCTGATCCTCGATGCCGCCGATGATCGCATTGATATTGACATAGAACAATACCGAGATGCCGACGAGCAAGAGGCTGACCAGAAGCACGCAGAACGATGCGAACGCCATGACGCGGTTTTTCCAGACATTATCGAAGCCCTGCCCGACGAGATACCGAAAACTACTGAGCTTCAATTTCTGCGCCTCCAATCACTTCGTCGAATACGACCTCGCCCTCGCTGATATTGATGATGCGCCCGCCGAAATGTCTGACCATTTCGTGCGCGTGCGTGACCATGAGGATCGTCGTGCCGCAGGCGTTGATGCCCTGCAGCAGCTCGACCAGCTCATATGCCAGCTCCGGATCGACATTTCCGGTCGGCTCGTCCGCAATCAGCAATGCGGGATCATTCACGAGCGCTCTGGCCAGCGCACATCGCTGCTGCTCGCCGCCGGAAAGCTCGCTCGGATAGCAGTCTGCCTTATCCTGCAAGCCGACCAGCGACATGACATAGGGAACGCGCTTGCGGATCTGCTTTCTCGGCGCATCAATGACGCGCAGGACGAATGCGATATTCTCATAGACGGTCATCGTGTCGATCAGGCGGTAATCCTGAAACACGACGCCGATCGTGCGGCGGAATTCCGGTACCTTGCGCTTTTTCAGCTTCGTCAGATCGTAGCCGTTGACATAGACCTCGCCGCTGTTGGCGTCCAGCTCCTTCAGAAGCAGCTTGATGAGCGTGCTTTTTCCGGCGCCGGAGCGTCCGATCACGAATGCAAACTCGCCGTCCTCAACCTTCAGACTGACATCCGAAAGCGCTTCGACACCGGTGCTCTCATAGATGACGGATACATTTTTGAGTTCTACCAAGAGAACGCCTCCTTTTTGAACTTTGCGGGAACAGCTCTCTTTCTCTGCTGTTATGCGGGACTGCATTTGTTATTGCAGTAAACATGGAAAATGCCAAACAGATCACTCCGTTCGGCACTCCCCAGTACAAACTCAAATCAATCATATGCGCTCTGTCTCAGAACTTCACAGGGCTCGAAGACAGATATTTTTTCACCATCAGCGCGATCTTAAAGACAATCGCGTGATCGAATTCGCGGAGGTCAAGACCGGTGAGCTTCTTGATTTTTTCAAGGCGGTAGACCAGCGTGTTGCGGTGGACGAACAGCTTTCTCGATGTCTCGGAGACATTGAGGTTATTCTCGAAGAAGCGCTGGATCGTGAACAGTGTTTCATGATCGAGGCTTTCGATGCTGCCGCGCTTGAATACCTCATGCAGGAAGGTCTCGCAGAGGGTGGTCGGCAGATGATAGATCAGACGGGCGATGCCGAGATTATCATAGCTGACGATGACCTTGTCCGTATCAAAGACCTTGCCGACCTCGAGCGCGGTCTGTGCCTCCTTAAAGGAGCGTGCCAGATCCTTGACGCCGACAACAGAGGTGCCGATGCCGACATTAACACGGGTATAGAACTCACTGGAAAGTGTATCCGCGATGGAACGCGCGAGCTTTTCGAGATCCTTGCTCTCAACGATGGGCTTGATCTCCTTGACCAGAACGATATCGGTCTCGGTGATGTTAAAGACGAAATCCTTGCTCTTGTCCGGGAACAGATTCTGAATGACATCATAGGCCGAGATATCGTTCGCGGAGACAATGCGGATCAGGAACACGACACGGCTGATTTCTGCATTAAAGTGCAGTTCCCGCTCCTTGACGACGATATCGCCGGGCAGCACATTATCCAGCACAACATTCTTGATGAAGTTGTTGCGGTCATATTTTTCGTCATAATACTGCTTGATGCTGGACATCGCGATCGCGAGGATATCCGCATACTTCGCGGCATTCTCGTCAGTGCCCTCGACGAACACGGCATAATCCGGCGTGGTGCGCACGCCGAACGGCTTATAGGTGTAGCCGTCGCGGATGAACAGGTCACCGGACTCGTTCATGTCCATCGAAACGAACTCGTTCGTGGTTCCGACTCTGGACGGATCGCTGCACGCGATGATGGTTGCGGTCTCATCAACGACGCCGATGGCGGCGTGAATGGTGTCATGCATCTGGACAACGAGTCCCTGAAAAGGTCTGTTAGACATAATTCAATCCCTTCGCTTTCTTCATGAATTTTAATTGGGGAGTGCCATGAGTTCAGGCAGGAGGGATGATGTCATCTGATAATAGTGTCCCTGATACTGAAACTATTACAGATTGTAACATATTTCTCCTGTCATGTTGTTAATAAACTATGAACGAAATGTTAACATTCCGTGAATTCGGGTATAAAGTGCAATTTCCATTGTAAATTTTACCGAATTTTTAAGGTTCGGATTCTCTGAACTGTAACCAAACTGTTACAAACCGGTTACATTCTTTCCGGCGCCGTTACCTTCAGCAGACCGAGCGTATTGCCCAGCACGATCCGGACGGCATTGCAGAGCAGCAGTCTTGCATCGCGCAGCGCAGGCGTTTCCGCGTCGCGCACCTTGCAGCTGTCGTAGAATTTGTGGAACTGCGCTGCCAGATCGACGGTGTATTTCGTCAGTCTGGAGGGATCGAGCAGGCGTGCGGCCGTTTCGATCTCTGCGGGCATCAGTGCGAGCTGACGGATCAACTCACGCTCGGCGGGTGTCTGAAGCAGATCGAGCTCTGCCGCGCCGCCCTGCGGCATCGGTACGCCGGCCTCCTCCAGATTCCGGATCAGGCTGCAAATTCTCGCGTGAGCGTACTGCACATAGTAGACCGGATTCGACGAGGATTTCTCCACTGCAAGATCGAGGTCGAATTCAAAGTGCGAATTCGCTTCGCGCAGATTGAAGAAGAATCTTGCGGCATCCGCCGGGATATCCTCCAGCAGCGTCACGAGCGTCAGCGCCTTGCCGCTGCGCTTGGACTGCTTGACCGGCTTGCCGTCGCGCATGACCGCGACCATCTGCATCAGCACGACTGTCAGGCGGGAGGCATCCACGCCGAGCGCGGTCAGTGCTGCTTTCAGGCGCGGCACATAGCCGTGATGATCCGCGCCGAGAATGTCGATCGCGCGGTCAAATTTCCGCGTGACGAGCTTATTGTAATGGTAGGCGATATCCGGCACAACATAGGTCGGGATGCCGTTCGAGCGGACGATGACGAAATCCTTGTCCGCACCGAGCGCCTCCGCCTTGAACCAGAGTGCGCCGTCCTGCTCATAGGTATAGCCGCTCGCCCTAAGCTGTTCGATGATCTGCTTCACGCTGCCGTCCTGGTGCAGCTTACTCTCCGGGAACCATGTGTCATAATGAATCCGGTACTGCGCGAGATCGTCCTTGAGTCCCTGAATGTTAATCGGGAGCGCATAGGCAGCAAGTGCCTTGCGGCGCTCCTCATCGGAGACGGCCGCGAGCGCATCGCCGTGCAGATCGTAATAATGCTTTGCGTGCGCGATGATATCCTGTCCGAGATAGACATCCTCCGGCATCGGGAAATCCGCTGTGTTGCCGTTCTCGCCGTAGACTGCCTTGCAGACTGCTTCGGTATCGGCGGCAGCCTTCATCACTGCCTGTCCCTTTTCGGAGCAGAGCTGCATATAGCGCAGCGAGAGCGATTTGCCGAATTTTTCAATCTGATTGCCGGCATCATTGATATAGAATTCGCGCTCGGTCTCATAGCCTGCGGCCTGCAATACCGACGAAAGCGAATCGCCGATCGCACCGCCGCGCGCATTGCCGACATGCATCGGACCGGTCGGATTTGCGGAAACGAATTCCACCAGAACCCGCTCGCCCTTTCCGGTATCGGAATTGCCGTAGGCCTTGTCCTCCGCAATGACATTCTGCACGACACGCGAATACCATTTCTGCGAGAGATAGAAATTCAGGAATCCGGGGCCTGCGATCTCCGCCTTTTCAAAGGACGAGCCCTCCAGCACCAGCGCATTCACGATCTCCTCAGCGATCTTGCGCGGCGCCATGTGCAGCGCTTTTGCGGATGCCATTGCAACATTGGATGCAAAGTCGCCGTGCGCACGGTCTGCGGGAATCTCGATGTTGAAGGCAGGCAGCGGCTCCGACGGGAACACGCCGTCTGCAACAAGTCTCCCCATTGCATCCATGATCAGCGCTCTTGCTTCCTCCGCGGAAGCAGAAATATGATTCAAAAAGCAGCACTCCTTTCGTTCTTTCTGTCATTGACCGGACTGTCCGCGCCGTGAAACGCGCAGTTCGATCGTATTCCGAGCGGAATAGCTGTCTCCGATATCTATGAGATACTGCATCCGGAGCGTTCCGCCTGTTTCCGTAAATTCACTTCTGATTGTCTGCGCACACAGCAGCATTTCCAGTGTGCCAAACGGGGAAATATACTGTACGGGATGTGACTTGCCGCGTTCCAGCACCATAGATGTGCTGATGAATCCGCTCTTCCGGATCGTGACAAGATCGTCCCGCAGAATCGTGATGACGGTCTCGCAGGTTTCCCTGCCCATTTCATCCACCTCATAATAGGTGATTACCGTCTGTTCGGCTGTATACTCATACTTTGCTTTCGTATCCAGCTCCGTCCGGTCGGTCTCGCCCTCCGCGGTCTGCGTGCTGAGAATACGAAGCACAGCATTTTCACTTGGTTTTTGTGATGCAGCCATATTGCCTCCTGTCAGCTCAGAACGGCCGGTCGGCGTGCTCGAACGCCTGCTCGATCAGCTTTTCCAGCAGATAGGGATAGCGCATTCCGAGATCGGACATCAGCTCCGGATAGGCCGCGATTTCCGTCAGCTCCGGCATTGTGTTGATCTCGCCGATCAGGATATCGCCGCGATCCGTGCAATAAACATCAAAGAGCGCAAGCGACGAGCAATCCAGCGTCTCGAATGCGGAAATTGCCATTTCGCGGATGATGCGGCTGGCCGTATCGTCCAGCTCCGCCGGGATGATGAGCCGCTCCCCCCCGTCCTTGACGATCTCGCCGACGAACGATGCGAACGGCGGATCGTAGCCGAATACGCCGATCCGGAATTCTCTGCCCTCGACATATTCCTCTACAAGCACCGTGCTGTCCTGCGTAAAGGCACGCTTGACATGAGCCGCAAGCTCGGCGCGGTTATGGGCAATGCCGGAAGCGATTGAAGAATCGCTGCATGAGGGCTTGATGAAAAGCGGATATTCAAGGCTCGCCTCGATGCGCGCATATTCGCGCTCCAGACGGTTGAGGTCGCGCTGAGAGACCGAGACCCAGTTCGGCATCGGGATACCGGCTGCGCAGAGCAGCGCGTGCGTCATGGTTTTGTTCCGGCAGACTGCCGAGCTTAATATGCCGTTGCCGACATACGGGATATGCGAAAGCTCGCAGAGTCCCTGAATCGCGCCGTCCTCGCCGTATTTGCCCTGCAAAACGGAGAAGATCACATCAATGCGCTTGAGTGTATAGCTGCCGTCCTCCATGATGAGAACGCCGCGGTGTGCGGGATCCGGAGAAAGAATCGCCGGTGCACAGTCCGGATTCTCGATCCATGTATCATTCTCGATCTCGTCCGCTCCGCCCGGATAATAGAGCCACCGTCCCTTGCGGTTGATGCCGACCGGAACAATCTCATACTCTTCGGGATTCAGCGTCCGGAAAACGGATGCCGCAGATGCCAGAGATGCTTTGGATTCACTGGATGTACCGCCGAACAGAAGCAGAAGTCTCGTTTTTGCCAATGTCAAACAGCCCCTTTCTGTGATGATTTCTGTGTCAAAAGTAAGATTCGCTGCGTTTTGGGCATTTTGCCATTTGTGCATAATTCTGACCGGGCAGCGCAGAAACCGATGAAAACACGCTGGAATCGAAAAAACCGCGTGAACACGATAAACTATCCGAACACAGTTCATTTATTCGTGTAATTCTATTTTAGCATACTTCACAAAAAAATGCAAGTGTTTTTTTGCAAAATCACAGAAAAATTTTTTGAAAGCCGGTTTTTCCCGTATCGTGCGGGGAAACTTCTTGCTTTTTTACACAAACCGGTTTCTGCCGATCCGCTCACCCTCTGCGCCGGCGCGGATTGCGTGCAAAACCGAAACGGCAGAACAGCTCCGCGCTGTTCTGCCGTTTTCTGTTACCGGTTGAGGCGGAAGTCCACCGAACGACGGAGATATTCGAGATATGCTTCATCGCGGCACATTGCCTTGCCGGCATCATCCGAGAGCTTTGCGACCGGTCTGCCGTTGACATATTGCAGCTTGATGACGATATTAAGCGCCTGCTCCTCGGTATCATTCGAGCAGAATGTGCCGATGCCGAACGAGACCTTTGTTCTGCCGCTGAAAAAATCATAGAGCTTCTGGGCGCGGTCGAAATCCAGGCTGTCGCTGAACAGCAGCAGCTTGGTCTTCGGATCAACGCCGTACTTTTGGTAATGCGCGATGATCTTCTCGCCCCATGCATAGGGATCGCCGCTGTCATGCCGCACACCGGTATAGTTGTTGACCATCGAACGGTTGAAGTCCATAAGGAACAGATCGGTCGTGATCGTATCGGTCAGTGCGGTGCCGTTGTCGCCCTGATATTCGTCGTACCAGTCCTGCATCGCATAATGATTTGTGAATGCGAGCGGGATCGAATCAATCCCCTGATACATCTGCACAAATTCATGCGCATAGGTACCGATCGGTGTGACATTGTATTTCATCGCAAGATACACATTCGAGGTGCCGACGCATTTGTCTGTCTCCTGACAGAGCCGCCGCACGACGACATCCTCCCATTCGCGGGAGAGTCTCCGGCGGCAGCCGAATTCCGCGAATCTGAATGTATAGGTGCCGTCATTCAGCCTGCGAATCTTTTCATCGAGCCGTGCCTCCGCCGATCTCCGGAGCTTCTCATAATCATACTGCATCCGGAAATAGACCTCGTTGACGATTTCCAGCAGATAGATCTCAAACTGCATCGCAGAGAACAGCGGGCCGTCCACAATGATTTGCAGCGCACCGTTTTCGTCCAGCTCCGCGGTGACATAATCGCGGATCGGATGCCAGAGCCGCAGAAATTCAACATAATCGTCCTTGATAAAGCGGATTGAGCGCAGATAATCCAGCTCATCCTTTGTGAAGCGGAGCGTGCAGAGGTGGTCGATCTGTGCATTGATCTCCGCGACCATTTCCGGTGTAAAGACTACGCCCTTGTTGCGGCACTTGAAATAATACTGTCCGCAGAGATCGGTGTGCTTATGGAAGATCACCTGATCCATATTGAATTTGTAAAGGTCGGTATCCAGCAAAGATACCACGATCGGTTCGAGCTTCATCACGGTTCCTCCTTGTATTTCAGATAATGTCGATCTGGCAGCTGCGCATGGTTTCGAGTGCAGCTTCATGCTTTTCGGGTGTGACGCCCGCGCAGCAGGCCGCATCCGCCGCGATCGGCACTTCGGGGAATATCGCCTTCAGCAGCAGCGCATTGCTGATGACACAGATATCAGTGCAGAGGCCGATCAGCTCGACCGTGAAGTCATCGCCGTCCGCTGCGCGGAACAGCAGCTTCGGAAGATCCGTCGAGCCGAAGGTGTGCTTCTCGACCGGCGTATAGCCCTTTTCATCCAGCGCCGCCGCGATCCGGCTGTCAAGCTGCCAGCCGTCGGTATCCTTGATGCAGTGCGGCACGGGCAGCTTTCTGCCCTCGGCGGTTTCCATGTAATTTGCAAAGTGGGTATCGAAGGTCGCGAAGATCTCTCCGTCAAAGCCCTTGATCTTTTCAACGGCTGCGGGAACGATCGCGCAGGCCTCCTTCGTGCCGAGCGCGCCGTCCACGAAATCCTTCTGCATATCCACAACAATCAGAAAATGCTTCATTTCGGTTTCCTCCTTATGGGATTATGATATCGGTTTCTGAGTTTATTGCGAAGAATGTCTGCGGCGGTAAAGCCTTGCCGGACGGTGTCCCTCGCCGCGCAGATATTCGTCGGTTTCCTCTACATAGCTGCTGACCATGCGCCGGAAATTCGCCGGCAGAACCGAGACATTCATGATCGTTTCCTGCACCTTTTGCAGCGCGTTCAGCGTGAATGTTTCGGGCAGAAAATCGAAGATCGCCTCATAGCGTCCTGCTTCCTCCCGCAGTGCGGAGAGTGCCGCTGCGATGATCGCGGCATGATCGAAGGCAAGCCCGCCGCTGTCGATGATCCGGAAGGTTGTTCTGCCGAAGTGCGTTGTCTCCGCCTGCAAGACCGCATTCAATGTGACAGTCTCATAGGTGAGCGTCAGATGATAGGTGCCGTCTTCGCCGCGGCTGAAACTGACGGCAAACCACTGCGCATCCGCGGCATCATCGCAGCCGGTCTGCCGGACGGATTCCTCGCTGATGATCGAGGCGTAGGCGTTTGAGATGATCCAGCCGCGCGGATCACGCTCCGGCTGACTGAATACGCCGACCGGCAGGATTGAGACCGGCCTGACCGTTGTTTCCTCCTCGATCTCCCGCAGAGCGCATTCCTCGACGGTCTCCCCTCTTTGCAGGAAGCCGCCCGGCAGCGCCCACATCCCCTTGTAGGGATGTCCGCCGCGCCGGATCAGCAGAAGAAGCAGCTTATTCTCCGGATTTTTGCGGTAGCTGGTCTTGTCCTCCGCCCGAATCATGAATGCAGCGACATCCGCCGTCACGGACGGGCGGTCGTAATCCGCAAGCGAATAGCCCGCCAGAAATTCCTTTTCACTGTCCATGCGATCACCTCCTGCGTTATTTCTGTAATGATAATAACACAAAAGCAATAAGATGTCAAGTCTTTTTTGATATTTTCTATTATTTTAATTATAAATGTCTCTGCGAACAGAATCCCTTGTACCGAAAGGAACTCAGTCACCCGAAACGGCAGGCAATCCGGAGAACAAAAAAGCCGGCCGTTCCGTATATCACACAGTAACAGCGGAAGGCCGGTCATCGTTATTTACAAATCTTGAAGACAAGCAGATCACCGCAAGAGACAGTCGGGATATCCTTATGGTTCAGCGATAGCTGTGCGGCCGGAGGCTGCGCGTTCTGCGGCGCGGCACATAGCGGTAAACATATACGCCATAGGGCTTGACACAGCAGAAATACAGTACCGCTGCCGTTACTGCCGTCAGCAGCTCTGCAATCGGCACAGTCAGCCAGATGCCTTTCATCGAGTGCATCCTCAAAAAGATAAACGCCAGCGGTACAACCAGCAGAATGCCCCGCAGCAGCGAAACAATCTGGGAGAGCAGCGGCTTTTCGCATGATGTAAAGCAAACTGAAAGTACCGCATTGATGCTCATAAACGGCATAAACAAAAAGTAGAGCCGCACTCCGTTTTCAGCAAGCGCCCTGAACTGTGCATCCGACCGGCTGTTGAAAACCGATACCAGCGCCGTACAGTGCGTGTGCACCAGCGCATATGCACAGACCGCCATAATGATCGCTGTCCGAAGTGAGAGCCGCAGCAGATAGGCACCGGCTTCAGTATTGCTTCCGCCGTGGTGTTTGCAGAGCAAGGGCTGAACACCGGTCGAAAGGCCGGTGAAGATTGCCGTGAACACAATCGCAAGATTCGCCGTCACGCCATAGGCCGCAATGCCGATGTTCCCGCAGAGCCGGTAGATAACATAATTGAATACGATAATAACAATTCCGCCGGAGCATTCGGTTACAAAGGTATGCAGTCCCAGCGAAATAATGTCACGGACGGTCTCCTTTTTCGGAAGCGTCAGCCGCAGCCGGAATGCATTCCAGCCGGTCAGGAAGTGGAAACTCATGACCGCCATACTGATGAGCGGGGCAATGCAGGTCGCGAGTGCCGCGCCGCGCATCCCCATATTCATGCGAAACATGAACAGCCAGTCAAGGATAATATTGGCTGCATTGCTGATGACAACACCTGCCATTGCAAGCCGCGGCGCACCGTCATTGCGCAGGAAGCAGACCAGCAGATTGTTCATCACAAATGCAGGCGCAAAGAGCAGAACGGTTTTAAGGTAGCTGTGCGCCAATGGAAAAACGCTGCTGTCTGTGCCGAGCAGCCGCGTCAGCGGCCGTGAGAAAAAGATGCCGGCCAGCAGAAAGCCCAGTCCCGCCGCAAGCGCTGCCCAGAAAGCATTCGTAAAGATACGGTCGGTTTCATCGCGTTCAGTGCGGCAGTAAAGCATGGAGAACCGGCTGCCGCCGCCGATGCCGAGCATCAGGCCGCAGCCGTTGATGAAGCTGAAGACCGGCAGGCAGAGATTCAGTGCAGTCAGGCCGTCAGCGCCCATGCTCTTCGCAATAAAATAGGTATCGGCCAGAATGTAAACAGAAATGCTGAGTGTGCTGAGGATGCTGAAAAAGATGTACTTGAAAAATGTATTGCGCAGCTCGGAATTCTTCATGGATCCGCCCTTCATGTTTGTCTTTCTCTGTTCCTTAAGGCAATTCCGCACAGAGCCGGCGGTGCAGGATACTTACGGTCAAATATATTTGACCCGTCAG
>CAMOOV010000014.1 GCA_946621745.1 uncultured Ruminococcus sp. | reverse complement strand
GAAGCCCGCCGGTATTATTTCGGCATCGTCGGCAAATACGGCGCACAGGTGCAGGCTGTTCTCAAAAAGGCGGCCGGACTGGATATTCAGATCATCTGCCCGCTGCACGGACCTGTGCTGACGGAGAATCTCGGCTACTACATCGGCCTTTACGACACATGGTCGAGCTACGGCACCGAGACCGAGGGCATCGCGGTGTTCTATACCTCCGTTTACGGAAACACCAAGCGCGCTGCGGAAATGCTCGCAGATCAGCTCAAGGCGAACGGCTGCCCGAAGGTCGCGCTCAATGATCTTGCGCGTGAGGATATGGCTGAATGCGTCGAGGATGCGTTCCGCTACGGCCGCATCGTCCTTGCAACAACGACCTATAACGCGGAGATCTTCCCGTTCATGCGGACATTCATCGAGGAGCTGACCGAGCGCAATTTCTCGAACCGCACCGTCGGATTCATCGAGAACGGCTCGTGGGCGCCGCAGGCTGAGAAGGTCATGAAGAAGATGCTGGAGGGCTGCAAGAATCTCACATTCGCGGAGCATACCGTTCATATTAAGTCTGCGCTCAATGAGGAAAGCACCGCGCAGATCACCGCGCTTGCCGCAGAGCTCTGCAAGGATTATATGGCACAGCAGGATGACAAGGCGGACAAGAACGATCTGAGTGCGCTGTTCCGCATCGGCTACGGCCTGTATGTTGTCACCTCGAATGACGGCACGAAGGACAACGGCCTGATTGTCAATACGGTCACACAGGTGACGAATACCCCGAACCGCATTGCCGTCACGATCAACAAGGAGAATTATTCGCATCATGTCATCAAGCAGACCGGCATCATGAATGTCAACTGCCTTTCGACTGAAGCGCCGTTCAAAGTCTTTGAGAATTTCGGATTCCGCAGCGGCAGAAATACCGATAAATTTGCGGACTGCACGCCGATCCGGACGGACAACGGTCTTGTGATGCTGCCGCATTATATCAACGCGATGATGTCGCTGAAGGTCGTGCAGTATGTCGATCTCGGCACGCACGGAATGTTCATCTGCGATGTCACCGAGGCGAGAGTGCTTTCGGATCTGCCGACGATGACCTACACCTATTATCAGGAGAAGGTCAAGCCGAAGCCGCAGACCGAGGGCAAGAAGGGCTGGGTCTGCACGATTTGCGGATATATCTATGAGGGCGAGGAGCTGCCTGCGGATTATATCTGCCCGCTCTGCAAGCACGGCGCAGCTGATTTCGAGCCGATCGAATAATATCGAGCGGGCAGAACCCGCGGCCAATTTCTAAAGTTCTCCATATGCGCATGGGCGCAGAATAAGATTTCCCCAGCCCGCCGGCAGTGCCGGAGCCAATTCCTATAGTTCTCCGGACGCGGAGAAAAGCAGAATGAGACTTCTCCAGAACAAACAATAGGCGCGGCCAGCGCCGTAACAGCGACATCTTTGATATGCTCCGCGAAACCATGCCGTAGGAAAACGGCAGCGGGCACTGCCCGCCCGTAGGGAAACGGCTGTCGGCCCTGCCGACCTTGACGAAACAGAGGGATTGTGATATAATAAGTATACTGTAAATACCGGAAGGAGCAATGCAAGATGCAGCTTTATAATTCGCTGACGCGCCAAAAGGAAGAATTCAAGACCGCCGAGCCCGGCAAGGTCAAAATGTATACCTGCGGCCCGACCGTCTATCACTATGCGCATATCGGCAATCTGCGAACCTATATGATGGAGGATGTGCTGGAAAAATATCTCACATATTCCGGCTATGATGTCATGCGCATCATGAATATCACCGATGTCGGACACCTCACCTCTGACGGCGACACCGGCGATGATAAAATGCTCAAGGGCGCAAAGCGCGAGCATAAGACCGTCATGGAGATCGCAAAATTCTATACCGACGCATTCTTCTCCGACTGCGAAAAGCTCTGCATCAAAAAGCCGGAATACATCCAGCCTGCGACCGGCTGCATTCCGGAATATATCAACATGATCTCCGTCCTGCTCGAAAAGGGCTATGCCTATGAAGCCGGCGGCAATGTCTATTTCGATACCTCGAAGCTCGAACAGTATTACCGCTTCCACGATTTCCGTGAGGAGGATCTTGAGGTCGGCGTGCGCGAGGGCGTCGAGGGCGATGCGAATAAGCGCAATAAGGCTGATTTCGTGCTTTGGTTCACGAAATCCAAATTCGACGATCAGGAGCTGAAATGGGAAAGTCCGTGGGGCTACGGCTATCCGGGCTGGCATATCGAATGCTCCTGCATCAGCATGAAATTCGCCGGCGAAACGCTCGATCTGCACTGCGGCGGCATCGACAATGTCTTCCCGCATCATACCAATGAGATCGCGCAGAGCGAAGCCTATCTCGGCCACGCATGGTGCCCGCACTGGTTCCATGTCCTGCACCTGAACGACGAGACCGGCAAGATGAGCAAATCCAAGGGCGAATTTCTGACTGTTTCGCTGCTGGAGGAGAAGGGCTTCTCGCCGCTGGCCTACCGCTTCTTCTGCCTGCAATCGCATTACCGCAAAACGCTCGTATTTTCCTGGGATAACATGAAGAATGCACAGACCGCGTATGACAAGCTGCTCGCAAAGATCGCTGCGATGCTTGATAACAACGATACCGTTGACGATGCGAAAAAGGCTGAGCTGCTTGCGGCATTCACCGCGGCAATGGACAATGATCTCAATACCGCGCAGGCCGTCACGGTGCTGTATGACATTCTGAAATCGGATGCGAATGCCGCGACAAAGCTCGCCTGCATCGCGGATATGGACAAGGTGCTTTCGCTCCGGCTGATCGAGAATGCAAAGGCGCTTGCGGAGAATAACGCTGCGCCGGAGATTCCCGCAGAGGTGCTGGAGCTGGTCGAGCAGAGAAAGGAAGCCCGCAAGGCAAAGGACTTTGCTAAGGCGGATGCGCTCCGCGATCAGATCACCGCACTCGGCTGGCAGATTCGAGAAACACGGCAGGGCACCGAGATCACAAAGCTGTAAACAACATAAGGCCTGCGAGGATTTCTCCCCGCAGGCCCTTTTCATATCACGGAACAGATCTCAGTCGGTAGACGGCTCCAGCAGTGCATAATCACCGTCAACGCGGCGATAGACAATGTTGATCGTGCCGTTATCCGCATTCTGGAAGACGAAGAACGAATGCCCCAGCATATTCATCTGAAGGATTGCTTCTTCCACACCCATCGGCTGCACGCGGAATGCCTTGGTGCGGATGACATTGTACTCGGTCTGCTCCTCAATGGTATCCGTAAATGCATCCTGCGAGAGTGCGCTTGCCTTGATGCGCTTGCCGAGCTTGGTCTTATTGCGGCGGATCTTGCGGATGATCTTGTCGATCGCGGAATCGAGCGCATCGTTCTTGTCAACGGCGCTCTGCTCTGCGCGGTAAATCATGCTGCCTGCACGGACAGTCAGCTCGCAGACGATCTGCCCCTTGACTTCGTTCAGAGTGATCTTGGCTTCTGCTTCGTCCTCAAAGAATTTGTCGAGCTTCTGGTTCAGTTTCTTTTCTGCGTAGTCCGAAAAGCTCGGACCGATCTGGATCTTCTTGGCCATAATGTTCAGCTTCATATGTTCGGTTCCTCCTTTTGCCCGGCATTTTTGTGTGCTGCCGGATCATTACCTATATTATAGCATATCTGCACAAAATTTGTCAAGAGGAAATCCCAAAGACTTTATAAAATCGGGAATATCCGACTTCCAAACCGGTTCCCGGCGGCCGGAAAGCTGTTTGTTTATTTCACAAAATGTTCAATGACACGCTCTACCCACGCGGTAAAGAAACCGTCTGCACAGGTTTTCGGTGAGATATAGCCGCCGCTCTGCCGGACTGCATCCAGCACCGCCGGCTGCGAATCCGCCGGGCAGCCGCAGTAATCCGCAGTCAGGAGCATCGCCGCATCATTGTCAAAATCGCCGGTTGCACAGATCTTCATGCCGTCCGGCAACACACTGCGAATCTTTTCCAGCGCCGTGCCCTTGTTCGTATGCGCGGGCAGGATCTCCAGAAAGCATTCGTGCGAGCGCGTGAAATTGATCTGCGAAAAGTGCGCCTTTTTGATGTATTCATGCATCTCTGCGATACGCTCCGGCGTTCCGGCAAAGAGCGCCTTGTAGCAGTCAGCCGGATTCGCTTCATCCAGCGTCCGCATGACAAACGGCACATTCGTCACGCGCAGATGCGTCCGCTCGACCTCGCTGTCCTGAAAGACGAAAACGCCCTCCGGATGCAGCACCTCCGCGCCGACATCCGGAAACGCCGCCGCCAGCTCCTCCAGCAGTGCCCGCGCCTCCGCCGGCAGATATTCCGCGCCCGCGCTCTGTCCGGTCTTCGGGTCAATGAGCAGCGCACCGTTATACATCACCACCGGAAAATCCGGCTGAAACAGCTCCAGATAGGCCTGCGATGCCTGCTGACCGCGGCCGGTCGCAAAGCTGAAAAGTCCGCCCTTTGCGCGGAAATCCGCGATCGCTGCCGCATCCTCCGGTGCGACGGTCTTATCCGGACGCAGCAAAGTGCCGTCCAGATCGGTCAGCAGGGCAAGCCCTGCATAGGGTTGATTCATTGCGATACTCCTTAAAATTCCAGTATATTGCTGACGCGGACAGTCTCCCCGTCATATTGCATCTCCAGCCAGCAGCGCGTATGCAGTCCGCTCTCGAGCCATTGCTCCTGTTTGTTCTTCATGAGAATTGAGCCGATCGTTGCGCCGCCCCGCTCAACGATCAAGGTCAGATTCTTCATTTCGCTCTCATGCGGATGCACTGTCCGCCGGACATAATTGTTCTCATAGCTCAGCGTGAACAGCGTTTCGAGGTCATTGACTTTGTCCATGCCGCCGCCGTCAAAGGAGGCGATGAATCCGGAATGCGGAAAAAATGCGGCAGAGTGTTCATCGTAGGAACAGATATTTTCCAGCGCTTCACGGTCGCCGGGGGCGATCTGCGCAAGCGGCTCATCCGAGCGGGCATCGGTCAGCGCAAATTCGTAAACATTAATACGATGACTGCTGCTGTACCTCCCGCCGTGACGGATGTAGGGGTAATTCTCGCGGGCAGTCTCAACGCGGAGCGTCTGCTCCTCCGGCTTTGCAGATTCCGACAGATCCCTCTGCACATCCGCAAGCAGCGAGATCGCCTGCATCGGGCGGATGCCGTGATAGCCATTGATCCCGCACTGCATCTCGAATCCGGTACGGTGCTTGACGGCACTCGGATAGCAGAGCAGACAGAGCACCAAACCGAGCAGCACCCGTTTCTTTGAGGGACGCAGCTGTTCATGCCGGAACAGATGTACCCAGAAGCCGGTGAACAGCACACTCAGCAGCGGCATGAAAATGCGCAGAAGCCGCAGCAGCAGATAGCGGATCAGCTCCCGCCGGACATTCAGCAGTCCTGCCGTGCCGACATAGGTCGCGGCGTGATGCTGTTCTGTGACTTCCGACGCGATTATATGAATGGCTATGGTCGCGGCCAGAAAGAAGATGATCTCAAAGCCCTCCGCGCTGAAACTGATCTTTTTCTTCTCCATTTTACTTTACACAAAATCGCTGCCGTCCGCGCAGAGGATCGCGAGCCGCTCTGCATGGATCATGCCGGTATGCACATCAGCGGCATTCTCCGGCAGCCATGCGAGAAAGGCATCCGTCAGCAGCGAGGGATTGACATTGACCGAGGTACCGGCGGGCATCCGCAGATGCAGCCGGACCGCATTTTCCAGCGTATCGGCACCGAGCAGCTGCGCCTGCGATTTCAGATCGACCTGCGCCGTGCCGCGCTTTGTTTTCTTTTCGACAAGGATCTCCGGCTGCGCAAAGAATGTATCCCAGCTCTGCCGGAGCGCTTCGGCGGCGGTATCCTCCGCGCAGTCTATCGTGACAGCATAGTCTGCCGCAGTGATATCGGTATGCTTGTGTACCGGCTCCGCAACGCTGAGAATTTGCAGATCGGGCGGCAGAACGCGGTTGAGCCGCTCCATCGCCTCCTGCATGGACATTTCGCCGTCGATGCGGAAATCCATGCACTCACAGCCACTCTCACAGCCGAGCGAAAGTGCCAGCGGGAACATCAGATAGGCGTGCGGATTGAAGCCCTCGGTATACCAGATCGGCACACCGGCGCGCTTGAACGCCCGCTGCATACAGCGCATCAGATCAAGATGCGAGATGTATTTTGCGCGGCGGCGCTTTTCAAATGTCGCTCTGACCGGGATCATCGCAGATCCTCCTTTCCCGGTTTATTCTCTGTGAAATCCAAGATATCGCGTACCCTGATGCATCAGCGTACCTTCATCGCCCTCGGCAAGCAGACCGTATTGTTCGCCCTCCAGCTGCATTTCAAAGCGGCTGCCGTTCTCCGTTTCAAATGTGACATAGTAGCTTGTGGATGTATGCTCTCCCCAGACATTCGTGCGCTTTGCGACGACACGCGCCCGCAGCGACTCCGCCGGCATACTGTCATTGATCTTCTTCGTCCGCACATTACGTACGATCGTTATGACAATGAGCGTCATGATGCCGGTGAACAGAATGACCCAGATGATCACGATGACGGTCGGGATCACACCCTCCAGAATTGTCTTACGCATATGATTTTCTCCTTCCGGTATCTGCTGCGGTTGGATCTGCATTACCACTGTGACGGAATAAAGTCGATATACCTTGCGCCCTCATAGGTCAGCGTGCCCTTTGTATCCTCCGCCAGCGCCTGATAGACATCGCTCGGAACGGAAAGCTCCACGCGCTCATAGCTGTCAGTTTCAAAGGTGATATAATAAAAATATGTGATCATTTTATTGTAATTGGGATCGTAGGGCTTGATATTCGGATCGCGGCGGCGCTTCTGCCGCTTGGATAAGACACGCGCACCGACGGATTTTCCGGCCGCATGATCCTTCGGGGTATTTTTCATATTGCGCCGGATCATATGCACAACGAAAAAGATGATCAGCGCCGCGACAAGCACAAGCGGGATATATTTCAGATACGGAACGATAAACGAAAACGGATTCTCTCTTGTCAGAGGTGTCATGCTGCATTCTCCTGTCAGTTGTAGGTAAAGCAGGGATGTCCTGTTTCGCGGCTCACGCCGCAGTTCGCACAGCTCAGACGGCAGTGCGGCGTTGTGGCGGCCTGCTTTGCCTTTTCGTTTTCACGGATGAGGAACTTTTTATCAACGAAATAGTCGATATGATCCCACGGGAAGACCTCCTCATAGGAGCGGTCGCGGTTCGCATAGAATTCCGGTGTCAGTCCGGCATCCGCAAAGGCCGCGAGCCAGCGGTCATAGTAGAAATGCTCCGACCATGCATCCATGATGCAGCCGCGCCGCCATGCGCCGAAGATCACGCTGCTGAGACGGCGGTCGCCGCGTGCCAGCACCGCTTCGAGAATGCTCGTATCGGGAAAATGCCAGCTTGCGCGGATGCGCTTATGCCCGGCGACGGCTTCTTCGAGGATCTTCTGCTTATGCGCGATCATCTCCCGCGTATCCTGCGGATGAAACTCGAACGGTGTGAACGGCTTCGGAACGAACGTCGCAACAGAGCAGGAGATCTGCACAGGCTTACCCTTCGGACGGCGTTCGCCCTCATAGAACAGATCGACGACGCGCTGCGCCAGCTCGATGATGCCGCGGATATCGTCATCGGTCTCGGTCGGCAGTCCCATCATGAAATAGAGCTTCACGGAGGTCTGTCCGGCAGAGAACGCGATCCGGCAGGTGCGCATCAGCTCCTCCTCGGTGACATTTTTGTTGATGACATCGCGGAGACGCTGCGTTCCGGCCTCCGGCGCAAAGGTCAGGCCGCTGCTGCGCACTCTGCGCAGGCGGTTCATCAGACCGGCGCTGAAATTATCGACACGCAGCGACGGCAGGCTGAGATTGATATGCTCGGTCTCCGTAAAGGTCAGCAGACCGTCCATCATTTCCTCGATCTGCGAATGATCGGAGGTCGAGAGCGAGCAGAGTGACAGCTCATCGTAGCCGGTATTCTCGATCAGCACGCGGGACTGTCTGCACACGGTCTCCGGCGATTTTTCGCGGAACGGCCGGTAGAGGAAGCCCGCCTGACAGAACCGGCAGCCGCGCAGACAGCCGCGCAGCACCTCCGTCACGGCGCGGTCATGCACGATCTCCGAGAACGGCACGACAAATTCCTCCGGCACCGGACACTGATCGAAATTCTCGATGATGCGCTTTTTGACGGTCGCGGGGGCAGCGTCCTTCGGCGTGACCGCCTGCACGGTGCCGTCCGGATTGTAGGTCACATCGTAAAGCGACGGCACATAGACACCCTGTATCTGCGCAGCCGCCCGCAGGAATTCGGAGCGCGTCGCGCCTGCATCACGCATCTTTACATAAAGATCCATGACCTCAAGATCCAGCTCCTCGCCTTCGCCGAGGAAAAAGAGATCGACGAAATCGGCGATCGGCTCCGGATTGCAGCAGCAGGAGCCGCCCGCGCAGACGATCGGTGCGATCGACTCGCCGCGGTCACGCTGCCAGACCGGAACGCCCGCCAGATCCAGCATATTCAGGATATTCGTATAGCAAAGCTCATAGCCGATCGTGAATCCGATGAAATCGAAATCACGGATCGGCTCAAGGCTTTCCAGTCCGTAGAGCGGCAGACCGTTTTCCCGCATCAGCGCCTCGAAATCGGTATCCGGCGCAAAGACGCGCTCGCACCAGTATTCCGGACGGGAATTGATGCAGGAATAGAGGATCTTCATGCCGAGATTGCTCATGCCGACATCGTAGCGGTCGGGAAAGCAGAATGCAAACCGTGCTTTGACATCGGCCTTATCTTTCATCACGCTGCCCATTTCCCCGCCGATATAGCGGGCAGGCTTCTGCACTCTGAGCAGCAGCGGTTCGATCTTTTCAAAGAGGTTCATACAGATGTGCCTCCGGGGGATGATAAATGTATCTCCGATGGATTGATAATGGGACGCTGTAATAAACTGCTCACTGTTCCGCGATCCGCTTCCGCACGAACGCTCCCGCAGGAACCTCCGCGTCACAGAGGAACGAGCATTCCATGACGGCATGATTCGCCGATGTGATCGGTTCGCCGTCACCGTTTTGCAGATCGGTGACCGTGAGGGCAAGCGGCTTCCGCTGCGGCATCAGAATTTCCACAGCATCCCCCGCGAAAAAGCGGTTGCGCTGGCTGACATAGAGCCGGCCGTTTTCCTGCTTCTGCACGATGCCGACGACCTCATAGTCGCGGAGATAGCCGTTCTCCTCCTGCCAGATGAGATCCTTTCGCTGACCGAATGCAAAGCCGACCGTATAGGGACGGTGGCTGACATTGTTCAGCTCCTGCATCACCCAGTCCGGCACGGGGCGCGGCGGGGTATCGAACAGACAGTCGATCGCCATGCGGTAGGCGTTCGTCACGCCGGCGACATAATATGCCGCCTTTGCCCTGCCCTCGATCTTGACGGAATCAACGCCGGCTTCATGCAGCTCTTTCAGATAGGGCAGCAGGCAGAGATCCTTGGCATTGAGGATATAGCTGCCATCGGAATCCTCATCGACCGGAAAAAACTGTCCCGGCCGCTTTTCCTCCATGAGCGCATATTTCCAGCGGCAGGACTGCGCACAGGCGCCGCGGTTCGCGTCGCGTCCGGTGAGATACTCGGAAAGCAGACAGCGGCCGGAAATGCTCATGCACATCGCGCCGTGGACAAAGACCTCAATCTCCAGATCCGCCGGCGATTTTGCACGGATCTCCGCGATTTCCGATATAGAAAGCTCCCGCGCAAGTACGACGCGCTTTACGCCCATCTCATACAGCGCAGAAGCCGTCTGATAATTGACCACGCCCGTTTGCGTCGAAGCATGGATCTCCAGCTCCGGCGCAAGGGCGCGTGTCATTGTAATCATGCCGAGATCGGCGGCAATGACAGCGTCAATGCCGCACGACCGGATTTGTTCAAGGAACTGCGGATAGGCAGCGATCTCTGCGCTGCGCGGCAGGATGTTTGCGGTGAGATACACCCTGACACCCTGCGCGTGCGCGAGTTTGACTGCCTCCCGCAGTGCGGGAAAATCAAAGTTTTTTGCGGCGGCGCGCATTCCGTATTCCTTCGCGCCGACATAGACCGCATCCGCGCCGAACTGCAGCGCGGCGGCAAAGCATTCGGCATCGCCTGCGGGGGCGAGCAGCTCCGGCTTAAGTCTGGCCATTTGCTGCTGCCTTTGCTGCGGCATACTGTGCCTGAACCAGCTCGAGGTTTGCCTCATGCTCTGCGAGGTTGTGCGAGAAGAATGTCTCACCGGTGTCGATGTTCGCATTGAAGTAGAAGATCGTGGTATCCGGATCCGGATACAGCACCGCTTCGATCGCTTCTCTGCCGGGGTTATTGATCGCTCCGGGCGGCAGACCGGCGCTCTGGTAGGTGTCATATGCCGTGACCATCGTTTCATTCTGGATCTTTAGGTTCTCTGCGATCAGCTTTGCATATTTGCTCGTCGGGTCAGACTGGAGCTTCGGGAATTCCGCGGAGCTGTTCAGACGGTTGTGGAAGACCGCCGCGACCTTCTTCATATAGGTGACCTTCGAGGCCTCGGCCTGCACCATAGATGCAAGCGTGATGACCTGATCGAGCGTCATGTTCAGCTCTTCCATTTTCTTATAGTCGCCCTCGGTGATCTTGGAATCGAAGTTCGCATAGATCTTCTGCGCAACGATATCCGGCTGCTCATCGACGTAGAATTCATAGGTGTCGGGGAAGCAGTAGCCCTCCATGCGCTGCCATTTCAGCACATTCTTATCCGTCAGATGATTCTCGAATTCAAAGTGGAAGCCGCCGCCGTTGAAATGGAACAGGAATTTCTCCGCGTCGCAGATCTGGTTCTCCTGCAAACGCTTTGCGGCATCGACCAGCGTGCAGCCTTCGGGGAAGTATACGCGCTGCGTCTCACGCTCATCCTTGTGATTCTGGCAGAGCTCCTCGATCATCGCTTCATAGGACATCGAAGCGCTGAGGACGTGTTCACCCGCGATATAGCTGCCGTCCTTGTTGTTCATGCGCGAGACAAGACGGAACATCGGAACCATTGAGATCATATGCTCATCGTAGAGCTGATTTGCGATGTCGAGCGTCGTCGCGCCTTCCTTGATCGTGATGATGCGGTCCTGCACATCCTTGTCGATGCCGTACATCTCCTTCGCGACCGCAAGAATCGCAACGGCAAGCACCGAGGACATTGCGAGAATCAGCGTCAGCAGAACGAGCGTGCAGGAGAGCTTGCGGCTCTTCTTGCGGCGGCGGCGCTTTTTGCGGATCGGTCTGCCCCATTCATCGAAGCGCTTCTCCTCCTCTGCGAGATCGGCAAGCTCCTCCTCGACCGTGCGGGCATTCTGCTTTGCTTTGGCAGCCTTCGCCTTTTTCTTCTTGTCATTGGATTTTTTCAGATCATCGGAAAGCTGACCGGCCTTCTTTTTCAGCTTGCCGGCAAGATCGGATGCTTTGTTCTTGATCGCATCCGCTGTTCCGGCGGCCGAAATGCCTTTCTCAGCAGGGATATCCGCAGCGTTATCCTCAGAAAATTCAGGGGCATCATCTTCCGCTGCATCCGCATCCTCAGAGAGCGCTGCGCTGACCGCAGCATCCTCCGGCTCTGCATCATCCTTCAGGCCGAGCTCTGCTTCGAGATCGAAGTCATCGTCGTCATCGGCAAAGCTCGCGGCTTCCGGTTCGGCATCCGGCTCCGCAGCAGATTCCGCTCCGGTATCTGCATCCTCCGCAGCAGCCTGCTCAGCCAGCAGCTCCGCCTCCGCGGTATCCTCCGATGCCGCGCTGTCCTGCCGGGACATCATTTCGTCATCCATCAAAATTCCTCCGTTTTTTGTTCCGTGACGCAGCAGTTCATTTTTATATCGAATGCATCATGCGGCAGCTGCGTCCTTCTGCATTCCGCATAGCATATTCCGACAGTTTTTACAGGGTATTCCGCAAGATAGCGGTCGTAATATCCGCCGCCCGCACCGAGCCGAAAGCCCTCGGCATCAAAGGCGAGCATCGGAACGATCATGAGCGTTTCCGCATCGGGCAGGAGAATGCGTTCCTTCGAGACCGGCGGAACGGGGATTCGGTAAGCACCCGACCGCAGCTCGCTGACCGCATCGAGCCGGTAGAACTGCATCTCATGGAGTACCGTATCACAGACCGGCAGGCCGAGCGTTTTGCCGCTGCGCAATATCGCTTCGAGCAGCGCTTTCGTGCTGATTTCATGCGGCATGGAGACATAGCAGAAGATCTGCTTTGCCGCTTTGAATGCCGGCAGCTCTGACAGTGCTTCCGTGATCGCCGCATCGGCGGCCTCACGCCTGTCGAACGGCATTGCCGCCCGCGCCGCAAAGATCTCCCGGCGGAGTGCCGCTTTTTCGTCCCTGACTGTCTTCATCATTTCGTGTATACCATTCCAGCAGCAAGCTGTGCCGCGCACTCCGCACCGCAGAGCGTTTCAGCCAGCAGGAGCGTAAAGTCCATTGCCGCTCCCGGCCCTCTGCCGGTGATGAAATTGCCGTCGCGGACAGCCGGTACATCGGGGATCTCCGCGCCGGTCAGATATTTCTCGAAGCCGGGATAGCAGACAGCCTTTTTCCCGCTGAGCATCCCGCGCTTTCCGGGAACGGACGGCGCCGCGCAGATCGCGCCGATCAGGATATCATGTTCCGCACAGTAGGTGAGCGCCTGCTGCACGGCCTCGCTTGCTTCGAGATTCAGCGTACCGGGCATTCCGCCGGGCAGCACGATCAGCTGAAGCGCATCATCGAGCCGGATCTCATCCGCGGTGATATCCGCCGTCACGGAAATGCCGTGCGCACCGGTGATGACTTTGCCGCCGACGCCGACAGTCTGAACGGTCTGCTTTGCTCTCCGCAGAACATCGACCGGTGTCAGTGCTTCAACCTCCTCAAAGCCCTCTGCCAGAAAAACATATATCATAACGATCCTCCTTTATAGAATTACCGCCAATATACATAATATATCAAGTTATTATACCATGTATTCACGCGAAAGTCAAGTATTCATCCGCGCTCTTAATAAAAGTATCAAAAACCCGTCCGTCCGCTGTTTTCACTGCCGGTTCATCTGCACGAAGCACAGGCGGACACGGCTGCATTTGTGATATGATACAGCGGCCGCAGATTCGTCTGTGCAAAAAGAGGACACGCCGCAGCGCATCCTCCTTGCATCAGTAATATTTGATCTCCTCCGTCAGCAGCTCCTCATATTCCTCCGGATTTTCGAGGATTTTGCCGGTGCCTTCTGCCACACAGTCCAGCGGATATTCCGCAACATAGACCGGCATACCGGTCTCACGGTTGATGAGCTTATCCATGCCGCGCAGCAATGCACCGCCGCCTGTCAGCGTGATGCCCTGCTCGATCACATCCGCGGAAAGCTCCGGCGGTGTGTGCGCAAGCGTTTCACGGATCGCATCCATGACATCGCAGAGCGGCTCATAGAGCGCTTCGCGCACCTCTTCTGAGGTGATCATGATATTCTCCGGCAGACCGTTCAGCAGGTTTCTGCCGCGAACCTCCATTTCGCTGACGGTCGCCTCCGGAAATGCCGAGCCGATGCCGATTTTGACGGATTCCGCCGTCCGCTCGCCGATCAGCAGGCTGTACTTTTTGCGGATGTAGTTGACGATCGCCTGATCGAATGCATCACCGCCGATGCGGATTGACTTTGCGGAGACAATGCCGCCCATTGAGATCACAGCGATCTCCGTTGTGCCGCCGCCGATGTCGATAACCATTGTGCCGGTCGGATCGAGAATGGGCAGGCCGGCGCCGAGTGCGGCTGCGACCGGCTCGGAAACGAGCTGTACCGGACGCGCCCCGGCTTTTTCGGCAGCCTCCTTGACAGCGCGGCGTTCAACCGCCGTCACGCCGGAGGGGATGCAGATGATGACGCGGGCGTGCTTGATGAGCGAGCCGCGGAGCGCTTTTTTGATGAGCTCCTGAAGCATCGTCGCGGCGATATCGAAATCAGCGATCACGCCGTCCTTGAGCGGCTTGACGGCAATGACGGAGCCGGGCGTTCTGCCGATGATCTCCTTTGCTTCCTTGCCGACAGAGCAGGCCTGATCGGTGCGGGTATTGACCGCGACGACCGAAGGCTCGCGCATGATGATGCCTCTGCCGCGTGCATAGATCAGGGTATTGGCCGTACCGAGATCAATTCCGATATATCTGGTAAACATGGTTTGCTCCTTTGTTCTGTTCGTCTTCGCTTTCTGTATGAATAAAATTCCACTCTTTATTTTATCACAAAACTTTGCTTTCGACAATGTTTTTTGCAGCATCAGAATATTTTCGGCGATTTGCATAAAATTCCGAAGCAATTTACAGCATATCGTATATTTGTCAAATCTGATTGAAGAATGGCGGAAGATGTGTTATAATTAGAATCGAAAGGATGATGAAAATGATAAAGTCAGTGATCTTTGATATCGGCGCGGTGCTGGTCGAATTTGACTGGAACGGCTTCCTGCACCGGATCTACGATGCGCAGACCGCGGATGCCGTCTTTGCGGCGACATGGGGCACCGAGGCGTGGCGTGAGCTTGACCGCGATGCGCTCCCGCGGGAGACCGTCCTCGGAATGTTCACCGCGAACGCGCCGGAATATGCTGCGGAGATCCGTGCAGCGCTGGCGCGGACGAACGAATGCGCGAAGCTCTTTCCCTATACGCTCGGCTGGATCCGGTCGCTGAAGGCGCAGGGACTTTCCGTCTATTTTCTCTCGAATTATTATCCATATCTGGTCTGGAAGAATCCGGAGGTGCTGCGCTTCATTGACGATATGGACGGCGGCGTATTCTCATGGCAGGAGAAGATCACGAAGCCCGATCCGGAGATCTACAGGCGCCTGCTGCGGAAATATGATCTCCGCGCAGAGGAATGCGTGTTCATTGACGATTCGCAGGCGAATATTGATGCGGCGAATGCGCTCGGTCTGCACGGCTTCCGCTTCGTCAGCTATGCGGAGCAGTATCCGCAGATCATGAATTATCTGGCAGAGCATACAAAATCCGGCCTGTAAAATTGTCGATACCGCCGATTTTCCGACAAACATAAGGAATCTGCCGCGCCCGTGCGTATTATCATCAGAATACACCACGGAAAGGCGGGAGCGAAATGCAGATCAAACCGGAAAAGGAATACCGTACACCGAAATATGCAGCCGTACTCGCGGCGGCTGCGCTGCTGCCGGTGCTGACCGGCTGCGGCAAACAGCCGGAGATCATAGGGCTGATGCCTGTGCCGGTCTCCGAAAGCGATACACTGATCACAACGGAATCCACAGCAGAAACGGAGGTAATACCATGAAAATCGAACCGATCAGAAAAGCGTCGATCCCGAAATATGCAGCAATGCTGGCGGCTGCTGCGGCTGCCGTGATGCTGACGGGATGTCAGACAGCGGGCGATGTAGCGATCGCCGGAGATATTGCAGTCGAGGAGCAGTCCTCCCTGAATGCCGGAATGAGCGGCGATGAACTCCGGCTGGAGGGCGAGGCGACTCCGGATCCGAGCATCGAAAACAGTGAGGATGATCTGCGGCTCGACGGCAAGGTCGTTATGGCGACACGCCCCGCAAACGGCGAGGGCTTGCCGGCGACACCCGGCACGGCCAATGTCGATACGGATTGCAGTGACTGTGACGACAGCAGCGAGGTCATGCTCGAAGGCGATGTCGCCGTGATGATCAACTATGCCGATTCGCTCGAAGAGATCGCCGGGCTTCCGGATGACCGCGTGAAACCTTATAAGGATGCCTTTGCAGCCGCAGGTCTGGAAATGGAGTCTGTCAATGAGCCGCTGGATTTCTCCGGATATGAATTCCGGGTTCGGCTTATCAATGCGGAAAAGAATATCCGCGTGGTCTTCTTTGACGGCTATGCCGAGGGTCAGGAAGGGTATATGTGGAGATGGGTCGAAAAGAGATGCACCAACCTCGCGGACTGGGGCGCTCTGCTCATCGAAACACCGAACGATGACAGCGAAAAGCAGATCACGTTTTTTGTGGATATCAGTCACGAAAACAACAACGCTGCCGAACTCGCAGCGAAGATTGCAAAGGATGTGGCAAAGCGATGAATCTGACACTGCATCTCACTGAAAGCTGCAATATGGATTGTTCCTACTGCACCCATAAAAAAACGCCGGTGCGGATGTCCGAAGCGGTTGTTGACGCGGCGTGCGATCTCGCATTCTCAGCCGGAAGATCGGCGGGACTCTGCTTTTTCGGCGGGGAGCCGCTGCTCGAAATGCCGCTGATCTACCGCGCTGTCAGCCGGTGTACCGCGAAATCTAAGGAGACCGGCATTCCGGTTTTCTATAAGATGACCACGAACGGCACGCTGCTGACCGAATCCTTTCTGACATTCGCACGCGGCGTGAAGATCGGCATCGGGCTTTCCTTTGAGGGCTCGGCGCAGGACTGCTGCCGCGTCTTTGCGGACGGCAGCGGGACATTCGGCGCTGTGGAGGAAAAGGCGAAGCTGCTGCTGAAATATATGCCGAGATCCTATGCGCTTATGACGATCGCACCGCAGGCTGTCCCGCAGTTTGCGGATGCGGTGAAATATCTGTATCAGCTCGGCTTCCGCAATATGACCGCGACGATCGCCTACGGAAACCGCGTTCACTGGACGGATGAAGATCTGGCGCTGCTGGAAGTGCAGATGCGGGAGATCGCGGCGTTTTATGAGGATGCATTTCTCCGCGGAGAGCCTTTTTATTTCAGCCCGATCGACGCGAAGATCAGCGACAATCTCCGCGGCTTCAATCCCTCGGAGCGCTGTCATCTCGGCTTCCGGCAGATGCCGGTCGCAACGGACGGCAGACTCTATGCCTGCACGCAGTTCATCGGGGATGAAGCCTACTGCTTCGGCGATGTATTCACGGGCATTGACCGCGAGAAGCAGAAAGCGGTCGCGATGCGTGCTTCGGAGCCGGAGACCTGTAAGGAATGCGCACTGCGGAAGCGCTGCACGAATTCCTGCGGCTGCATGAACCGGTTGGAGACCGGCAATGAGAATATCGTATCGGCGCTGCAATGCAGCTATGAGCGCATGACGATCGCGCTTGCGGATGAAACGGCAGACCGGCTCTTTGCGGCGAATGAGGCCGCATTCCGGAAGCGGTTCATGCCGAAGTGACGGAGCATCTCTCCGAAAAAATACACAAAAACAGCACGCCCGGTTTCGCATCGGGCGTGCTGTAATATCGTAATAAGGACATGAAAAACGCCGATGTTGAGTACATACATCGGCGTTTTTTCATGAGCGAAAGACTATTTACAGAGCAATTCGCGTTTCATAAGTGATAGATCAACTGCATTAAGGATACCATCCTGATTGTAATCTGCTGTTTCCCAATTCCAGTTGATAAATCTGCTGTTCGGAACAGTCAGCAATATTTTTTTGAGCGCGACAATATCTGCCATATTAAATACGCCGTCATGATTTGCGTCGCCTTGAACCGGGTTGATATTATCATACGGGATCTGATTGTAAATGATGTATGTGCGGCTTGCACCGTCCGTAGGTCCGGTGACTGTTTCAAAATCAAGATCGGGCGGATACAGCGCTGAAGTTCCTTT
Source organism: uncultured Ruminococcus sp. (assembly GCA_946621745.1). GTDB lineage: Bacteria > Bacillota > Clostridia > Oscillospirales > Ruminococcaceae > Firm-04. The sequence goes on along the minus strand of CAMOOV010000014.1, from coordinate 8,247 downwards.
TATTGTTCCGTCATCATATAGTTTCGTATGAAAGAACCATGTTTCGCCTGTAATGGTAAGGATATCATTTCCTTTTTCATCCAGCCAGTATGAACAGTCGCCGGGATCACCGCGCCAGATGAAATCCGGATATCCGTGAATCGCGTTGATCTCCGCGATCATTTCCGGCAGCGACAAGTCGCTGTGCAAAATCTCATCAACCTGTTCAGCCGTGATGCGCGGGGCGTCTGCATCCAGAATGCCGAGCAGTTCCAGTGTTCTGCGCTGAAATTCACAGTAAGGAGAATGATTTTGCAATCTGTCCAGCTCTTCACGGGTTTCCGCAGGGAGTGTTTCATCCGGCTGTATGTGAATCTTTACCGATTGATCCTGCACGAATGCGGTATCGCCGTCGCCCGGAAACCGCACAGAAACATAAATGCTTTCTTCTCCGCATCTGTATGCAGTCACAGTTCCGTCAGCAGAAACGAGTGTTTTGCTATTAGACGGATACAGATATACAGTCGCCTCATCTGCATATTCAGGATCAACCGTTACAGACAGCTTGCAGGTTTCTCCTTCGGTCATTGTCAATTCCGAAGGACTGACTGTGAAAAGCTTTTTTGGAGGAGTGTCACTTTCAGCGGCTGTATTGAGCGAGATTACCGGTATCATTTGAATGGATAACACAATCGCCGTGAGAACAGAAAATAATTTTTTCATGATTCGTCCCTCCTTTGATTGACGGTATCATGCGTTCACGAGTTCCGGTTATTTCGATGATAAGTCACCGATTCCATGTGCTGTCACTATTATGCGATATTACACAGAAAAAGCCAATGCGATTTTGAAAAAAAGTGTTAAATAGTGACAATTCCATCCGCTCAATTTGTGTTTACTTGACCGCCGCTGTGATCTGTGCTGTTCTTTGATATGCAGTTGATTTCAGGAGGTAAAGTGGAATGTGATGATATCGCCGTCCTGCACCTCGTAGGTCTTGCCCTCCATGCGGACAACGCCCTTTTCCTTCGCCGCGACCATATTGCCGTCATTCGCCATGAAATCCTCGAACGAAATGACCTCTGCACGGATGAATCCCTTTTCAAAATCCGAATGGATCTTGCCGGCAGCCTGCGGTGCTTTGGTGCCTTTTTTGATCGTCCATGCGCGGCATTCATCAGAGCCGCCGGTCAGATAGGAGATCAGGCCGAGCAGTGCATAGCCCGCGTGAATGATGCGCGTCAGGCCGGATTCCTCCAGACCGAGATCGGCGAGGAATACCGCCTGCTCATCCGGATCCATATCGGAGATCTCCGCTTCGATCTGTGCGCAGATCGGGAAGACCGCAGCATTCTCGGATTCCGCGATCTCCCTGACCGCCTGAAAATGCGCATTGTTTTCGAGATCGCCGGAGAAATCCGCCTCGGAAAGATTTGCCGCATAGATCACGGGCTTTGCGGTCAGCAGCGGCGTTTCGAGGATCACGGCAAGCTCGTCCTCGGTGCAGTCAAAGCTGCGGGCAGGTTTGCCCTCGGTCAGATGCTCCAGCAGACGCTTCAGCAGTTCTACATCCGCCTGATATTTCTTGTCGCCCTTTGCGAGCTTCACAGTCTTGTCAATGCGGCGCTCGATCAGCTCGATATCCGAAAAGATCAGCTCCAGATTGATGACCTCGATATCCCGCTTCGGGTCGATCGAGCCGTCCACATGGACGATATTGTCATCCTCAAAGCAGCGCACGACATGAATGATCGCATCGACCTCGCGGATATCGGCGAGGAAGCGGTTGCCGAGCCCCTCGCCCTTTGATGCGCCCTTGACAAGTCCGGCGATATCGACGAACTGCAAGGTCGCGGGCGTGAACTTCTTCGGCTGATAGATCTCCGCGAGCTTTTCCAGACGCGCATCCGGAACGGAGACGATGCCGACATTCTTGTCGATCGTGCAGAACGGATAGTTTGCGGATTCCGCGCCGGCATTTGTCAGTGCATTGAACAGTGTGCTTTTGCCGACATTCGGCAGTCCGACCATACCAAGTTTCATAGATTGCTTAACTCCTTTATTTCTGTTTTACCGGAATTGCAGGCTGTATCCGGCGAATGCGTCCGGCAGAATCTCTGCATATTCCGGGAAAATGACATTTTTCAGACCGGTGCAGTCAGCGAAGGCTGCCATGCCGATCTTCGTGATGCCCTCCGGCAGATGATGAGCACATTACGGTCCTCTGTCACTTGCGCCTGCGCAGCTTCCGGATGACAACAGCGGCTGCGATACCGGCAAAAGCGGCGGCACCCGCACAGAATGCGGCCGTGCGTATCCGGCTTTTTTCGCTGCCGTGTGCATTCAGAAGATGCTGCCGGCTCTGCGTCGGATATCCGTGCGGGAATACGATGTTATAGCGCTGCGGCTGGCCGGTCTCGCGCTCATCGGGCGTGAGCGCCTCCACCGCATTCATATCCATATCCTGAATGCCGGCGATCGTGCAGACTGCGCCCGCCGCGACAAACCGGAATTTCAGCGCGTCTGTTGCCTTCGGCGCACGGAACGGCACACCGAACAGCAGCCAGTGATCCTTTTCGAGCAGCGGCGCGGTATGGTCGCGGTTGAGGCGGAAGGTCAGGCGGTCTTCCCAGTCATCGCCGTAGATCTCCAGCATACAGATCTCATCACCGCGGCTGTTTTCGCCGCCGTTAAGCCAGAAGCAGAGGCGGTATTCCTCACCGGATTCGAGCCAGCCTGCTTCAATCGGGATCTCGGAGGTGATCGCCGTCCAGCTGCTTCCCCAGTCGCCGAGCTGCCATGCATCGGCTGCTTTTCCGGAGATACCGTGAACGCGGATCATGGATGCCGCATTGGTGGAGATCATGCTGTCTGGCTCCCAGCGTTCGGGGCAGAAGAACAGATCAGTCATAGCAAATACCGCCTTTCATTTGAGATCAAAGGGATACTTTTATTTTATCACAAACGATTGCCGATGTCAAGCAAATGCGCAGAATAGGGAGTGGCTATTCAGGGATTTTATATTACGCTTCCGGCGATGTCATCCAAAGTTTTTGGTCAAGCTTTTTTCAAAAAGCTTGCGGGTCGAGGGCAGAGCCCTCGTCGCTCTCCGCAGAGAGCGAAACTCCCCCAGCCTTCCAAAAGCGAGGAAAAAGGGGGCTTGGGGGAAGAAACCCCGAAGGGGGTTGCTTCCCCATTCACCGATCTTTTGCACCACTGAATGCAAAAACACAAATGCAAGCCCATATCTTTAACTCCCTGATTCATCCACTCCCCGCAGAATACAGAAAAAAGCCCTCCGGATGACCGGAAGGCTTCTGGATGAGGATGAGCGGACTTGAACCGATGACCCCCTGCATGTCAAGCAGGTACTCTAACCAACTGAGCTACACCCTCACAACAGAATTTATTATAGCATATCTTTCCCGATTTGTCAACCCCTATTTTGAAAAAAGCAAAAAAATATTTGCGAACGATCCCGCCGGGCAAAATCAGCGGCATTTTCCTGCAAATTCGCTTCTGCCCCTTGCGGAGAGCAGAAAATTGTGTTATAATAATGCTGTATGCCAACCGGAAAGGAGATTCGGATATGGAGTATCAGCTCAGAGAAGCGGCGGCTTCGGATATCCCGGAGCTTTGCAGACTGCGGCTCGCCTATTTCGATGAGGAATTCGGCAGCATCGAGCCCGAAACGCTCAGCGCGATCCGGACATCGCTGCCGGAATATTTCGCGGCGCATCTCGGAAAGGACTGCTTTGTCTTTGCGGCGGCATCGCCGGAGGGCGGACTGCTTTCCAATGTCATTCTGGTCGTCAGCGAAAAGCCCGCGAATCCCTCGTTCCCGCACGGCCGCAGCGGTTATGTCCTCGGCGTATTCACGGAGGAATCCGCCCGCAGACAGGGCATCGCGTCTGCGCTGATGCAGATGCTGCTCGAAAAGGCGAAAGCGCTGAGGCTCGATACCGTCACGCTCTCGGCCAGCGAAATGGGCAGGGGCATCTATGAAAAACTAGGCTTCATCGTGAAGGAATCTCACTTTACCGAAATGGAGTGGTTTCCGGCATGAAGCATACCGGCACGCAGACGATCGAAACAGCGCGCCTGATCCTGCGGCGGTTTGCGGAGCAGGATGCAGATGATATGCTGCAAAACTGGGCGTCTGATCCGAATGTGCAGCTCGAATACGGCGAGCCGGTCTATGATACGGCGGAAGCCGTCCGCGGACTGCTCTCGCAGTATCTTGCAGGCTATGCACGGCCGGATTTCTACCGCTGGGCGATTGCAGAAAAGGAAAGCGGACAGAACATCGGAATGATCGCGTTCTGCAAGGTCTGGGAGGACTGTGAAACCGCCGAGATCGAATACTGCATCGGCGCGAAGTTCTGGGGGCACGGCTATGCCGGCGAAGCCCTCGGCGCTGTGATCCGGCAGACATTTGCACAGACCGGTTTCCGCAGGCTGGAGGCCTATCACCGTGCGGCGAATCCCAAGTCGGGGCGCGTCCTGCAAAAATCGGATATGCACCGCACAGAGACCGTTGAGCGCTTCCGCAGGGCGGGAGCGTCCCCGGACGGTGAGATCTGTTATTGTATAGAGAAACCGTATTGATGTACCAATGAAATCCTGAAGAATAGAAAGAGATCGTTGGGACATCAATCATATACAGAGAAAAGAAAGGATTCACATTATGGATATCGGAATTGACCTCGGAACCGCGAATATTATTATTACGCGGCGGCGGCGCGGCGTTGTGCTGAATGAGCCGTCGGTCATCGCATTCAACAAGCGCACAGAGCGCGTGGTCGCCGTCGGCGAGGAGGCATACCGCATGGAGGGGCGCTCCCCCTCTTATATTGCGGTCGTGCATCCGGTGCAGGACGGCGTGATCTCCGATGATATTCTCACGCAGGCGCTGATCCGTGAGCTGATAGATGTTGTTGCCGGCTTCCATATCATCAAGCCGCGCATCATTATCTGCGTTCCCTCGCTCATCACGGATGTCGAAAAGCGTGCGATCCTTGATGCAGCCATGAGCACCGGCTCGCGCAAGGTGCATCTGATCCAGGAGCCGCTTGCCGCACTGCTCGGCGCCGGCATCCCGATCAATCGGCCGGTCGGCCATATGGTCGTCGATATCGGCGGCGGTACGACGGATATCGCGGTCGTCTCAATGAACGGCATTGTCACGGCGCGTTCGATCAAGGCCGCCGGAAACAAATTCGACCAGTCGATTATCCGCTATGTGCAGAATAAATATCAGATTCTCCTCGGCGCAAAATCCGCGGAGCAAGTCAAGATCTCCCTCTGCAATGTCTATAATCCGGCAGAGGATGTGATCGCGCAGGTCAAGGGACGGAATATTTCCCGCGGTCTGCCCGATCAGTGCGACCTCAGCGAAGCAGAGCTTGCGGAGGCGCTGGAGGATGATGTCAACCTCATCGGAGAGACAATCCGGCGCGTGCTGGAGGATACCCCGCCGGAGCTGGTCGGCGATATCTGTCAGAATGGCATTCTGCTGACGGGCGGCGGTGCGCTGCTCGGCGGACTGGAGCAATATCTGACGCGTATGCTCGGTGTTCCCTGCCGCACGGCAAAGGATCCGCTGACCTGTGTTGCCCGCGGAACGGAAAAGGCATTTGCACGGCGCGACATTCTGCTGGACGGCTTTGAGCGCATTGATGCGTATACACAGGAATAATTCATCCGCTGCTTGTCCGTTCAGGAGGATGCTGACATGAAAAAAACACACCGCGAACCGATCGTGCTCTCGCAGATGCGGCCGGTTACGCTTTTTCTCGTATTGAGCGGATGCATTGCATTCGCATTCGCCCTGCATTACATCAGCGATGTGGCAGGCTTCTTCCGGAAGATCCTTTCCGCACTCGGCCCCGTATTTGTCGGCGCAGTCTTTGCATATCTGCTCGCACCGGCGGAGGCTATGGTCGAAAGGCGCGTCCGGAAATGGTTTGCAAAGCCGCTTGCGAAGCATCCGAAATTCGCGCATCTGCCGCGCAGCATTTGTTCGTTCCTTGTCGTACTGCTGCTTGTCGGCTCAATCTCGCTGCTGGTCATCGCGACCTTTTCGCAGGTCGTGGACGGCCTCACCCGCGTCATAGATCAGGTCCCGCATTATTTTGATCAGGTTGTGGCGTATTTTGAGAAGCTGCTCCGCGAGGATAATTCCTTTGCGAAATATCTCTCCGAGCTGCAAAAGCGCTTCTCGCTGACCGATCTCGGCATGGGCAATGCCGATACCGCCGCGATCTCGCAGAAGATCCTCTCAGTGGCGGCCTCCGGCGCGACCGGAACGCTCGGCGTTGTCTATAATATCGTTGTCGGCTTTATCATCACGGTCTATCTGCTCATCAGCCGCGACCGCTTCATCCGGCAGTGGAAGCAGATCCTCTATGCTGTCTGCAAGCCCAAGACCGCGAACTGGATCGACAGGCAGATGGTCTCCGCAAACCAGACCTTCGGTACGGCGGCGATCGGCAAATTCATCGACTCGGTGCTGGTCGGCGTTCTCTGCTATATCGGCATCAAGATCATCGGTACGCCCTACGCTGCGCTGATTGCGGTCGTGATCGGCGTCACGAATATGATTCCCTATTTCGGCCCGATTCTCGGCGCACTGCCCTGCGCCCTGCTCATTCTGATGGAAAATCCGCCGAAGGCGCTGTATTTCCTGATTTTCATTTTCGTCTTGCAGCAGTTCGATATGAATTTCCTTGATCCGAAGATCGTCGGCAAGTCGATCGGTCTGCCGGCATTCTGGGAGCTGTTCGCCTGTCTGCTCGGCGGCGGACTGTTCGGCGTGATCGGACTGATTATCGGCGTTCCGCTTTTTGCGGTGATCTATACGCTGATTCGCCAGTTCGTGCATGAACGGCTGGAGGAACGCGCAAAGGACGGCGAGCTGACCGAGGAATTCCTCACGGAGCAGCTCGGCATCACCGGGCCGGTACAGGAATCCGGTTTCTTTGAGGACAGCAGTACACCGTATATCCAGCATCTGGTCCTGCTGGAGGATATCGCGCAGAAGCCCGCGGACAAGCCGAATATGCCGGAAATGCCGGATGCCGGAGCAACGCAGTAAAACAAACGCACCGCAGCAAACCACGCTGCGGTGCGTTTTTATCTGAAAGCGGCAGTCGCGCAGCCCCCGAACCGAAAGCTCCTCGCGGGCGCGCATGACTGCGGGCAAATGCATCATCCGATGCTGCCGCTTTTTCATACTGCCACTTTCCGTTCTCGCGGAGTGCGGGATCACCGCCTGACAGTATTATATGCAGCATTTCCGAAAATGCGACAGGAAATCTTTTCCTGCGGCTTCAATGTTTCAGGGGATATTCAGGAATTCCTTTGCATTGCGCGCAAAGAGCCGCTGATATTCCTCGAAGGTAAAGCCGAGAGAGAGCAGACGTTCCGCCTCCTGCTTCGGATCCCACATCGGGAAATCCGTGCCGAACATACAACGCTCGACACCGTAATGCCGGATCAGCCGGATCGCACGCTCCGGAGACATCAGGCAGACCGCGCTGCTCGTATCGAAGCGGATATTGTCGCTGCCGCGCAGCACCGCTTCAGCCTCATCCCATGCCGCAAAGCCGCCGAGATGTGAGGCAAGCACCTTCAGCTTCGGGAAATCGCGCATAACCTTGACGAGCATCGTCGGATGCGAATAATCGTGTCGGTAGTCGCCCATATGCACCAGCACGGGCAGTCTGCCCTCGATTGCTTCATAGATGCGGTAGGATTTCGGACTGTCGAGCGCGGTCTTCTGGAAATCGGAGTGCAGCTTGACGCCGTGCAGACCGAGGGAGATGATGCGGTCAACCTCGCCGGCGATATCCTCATAATCGCCGTGCAGCGATGCAAAGCCGTAAAGCTCCGGATGCTTGCCGCATTCCTCCGAGATAAAATCATTGATCGAAACGACCTGCTTCGGGGTAGTCGCGACCGAGCAGACCAGCGCACGCTTTGTGCCGATCTGCGCTTCCGATTGCAGCAGGCGCTCTGTTTCGCCGACGGAATGCGCCATGCCGATATCGTAAAATTTGCCGATCGAGAGCGTTGCTTTTTCGCTGATCTTGTGCGGGAAGATATGCGCGTGCATATCCATGATCTCGAAATCCTGCGGGGTGAACTGTTCCATTTTCGGGTTACTTCCTTTCATTTATCCGATTGATTATAAACGGGTATGCGCCTTTGAGACAAACCGGGATTTGGCGATGCTTCTAACGAAGCTATGTGGGGGCGCTGCCCCCA
>CAMOOV010000013.1 GCA_946621745.1 uncultured Ruminococcus sp. | reverse complement strand
TCATCGAAAAGCCGGAGACCGGCCTTGATACGGTCGTCGGCAACCGCGGCCTCAAGCTCTCCGGCGGCGAGAAGCAGCGCATTTCGATCGCGCGCATTCTGCTGAAGGATCCCGCGCTGATGATCTTTGACGAAGCGACCTCCGCGCTGGATTCGATCTCCGAGCAGAAGATTCAGGATGCGATCGAGCCGCTGATCGAATCGCGCACAAGTATCCTGATCGCACACCGCCTCTCGACCATTCTCGCAGCAGACGAAATTCTCGTCATCAAGGACGGCGAAATCGCGGAGCGCGGTACGCATCAGCAGCTTGTCGGCGCGGGCGGCGTATATACGCAGCTCTATGAGACACAGTTCAGCAAGGCCGCAGAGCCCGCAAAGCCGGACTTTGATTATTCCGAGGGCGAAAGCTGAAAGCAAAAAAGCACTGTTGACTTTGCATCATAATGCCGCAGTATTTCTGCTTTGAACGGCAGAGATACCGCGGCATTTATTTTTTGTATTTATCCAATTCCTACTTGCATTTTGCGAAAAAATATGTTATAATATAAATATCATTTTTCTTGATGATGCACGACAATCCACAAAAAGGAGTTATCTTTTTTATGAATTCTGCAAAAACGATCCTTGCCTGTGCGGAGCAGGCACTCGGCGTTTCCGCAAAGGACGCTGAAGTTCATGCGCTGCACGGCGCAGTCGGCGATGCAGTTCTCCGCGAAATTCTCCCCCACTGGAACGCCTGCCGGCAGGCGCATCTCGCAAACCGGAGAGTCTGCTACTTCTCCATGGAATTTCTCATGGGCAGAGCGGTCTACAACAATCTCTACTGTCTCGGCCTGCTGCCGGATATGGAGAAGGCATTCCGCGATGCCGGAACATCGCTCTCGGTCTTTGAGGAGATCGAGGATGCGGCGCTCGGCAACGGCGGTCTCGGCAGACTTGCCGCCTGCTTCCTCGACAGCGCGGCCGCCTGCTCGCTGCCCGTAGACGGCTACGGCATCCGCTATCAGTACGGCCTGTTCAAGCAGGGCTTCAAGGACGGCAGACAAACCGAATCTCCGGACGACTGGCAGCGCTTCGGCGATCCGTGGAGCATCCGCTGTGAAGCCGACGCGGTCACGGTGCAGTACCGCGGACAGACAGTCCGCGCCGTTCCCTATGATATGCCGGTCATCGGCTTTGCACAGGACGGCTCCATGCCCCATATCGGCACACTCCGTCTCTGGCAGGCGGAGCCGATCGATGCCTTTGATTTCAAGGCATTCAACGATCAGGATTATCTCGCGGCATCCGCAGAGACCGTCCGTGCATCGGATATCTCCCGCTGCCTCTATCCGAATGACGATACCAGAGCGGGCAAGGCGCTGCGCCTGAAACAGCAGTATTTCTTCTGTGCGGCCTCCCTCGCGGACTGCATCAAAAAGCACAAGGCACAGTTCGGTACGCTCGATTCGCTGCCGGAGCATCTGGCCGTGCAGCTCAACGACACGCATCCGGTCATCTCGATTCCTGAGCTGATCCGTCTGCTCGAAGCGGAGGGCTATTCCTTTGCCGATGCGCTCGCAATGGCAAAGAAGGTCTTCTCCTATACGAATCACACGATCATGCAGGAGGCGCTCGAAAAATGGGACTGCGATCTCATTGAGGAGCTGCTGCCTGAGATCTATGCGATCATGCTCCAGATCTCCGAGCAATTCCTGGAGGAGCTGTACGCAAAGGATGTCCCGCAGGATCAGATCAGCGCGATGCGCATCATCAAAAACGGTCAGGTTCATATGGCTGACCTCGCGATGTACGGCGGCGTCTATGTCAACGGCGTGGCTGCGATCCATACCGAGCTGCTGAAAACGACTGTTCTTAAAGAATGGTATGCGCTCGCGCCCGAAAAATTCCAGAACAAGACGAACGGCATCACGCAGCGCCGCTGGCTCGGTGTCTGCAATCCGGAGCTGACTGCGCTCTTTGCGGAGCTTGCCGGCTCGGAGCATTTTCTTGCCGATCTGAATGAATTGAAGCAGCTTTCCGGCTATGCGGAGGATGCCGCTGTCATGACGAAATTCCGCGCAGTCAAGCAGCTCAAAAAGCAGCAGCTCTCCGACTTCATTGAAAAGACCGAGGGCGTCCGCATTGATCCGTCATTCTGCTTTGATATCCAGATCAAGCGGCTGCATGAATACAAGCGGCAGCTCCTGAATGCGTTCTCGATTCTCTGGATATACTACGGCATCAAGGACGGCTCGATCCAAGACTTTACCCCGACCGCATTCCTGTTCGGCGCAAAGTCCGCGCCGGGCTACCGCCGCGCGAAGGCGATCATCAAGTATATCAACGAGATCGCGAAGCTGATCGGCAGCGATCCGGAGGTCAGGGATCTGATGCAGGTGCATTTTGTAACGAATTACAATGTATCCTATGCGGAGAAGCTCGTCGCGGCCTGTGATATCTCCGAGCAGATCTCAACAGCCGGCACGGAGGCCTCCGGCACCGGCAATATGAAAATGATGCTCAACGGTGCTGTCACGCTCGGCACGCTGGACGGCGCAAATATTGAGATCGTCGATGCGGCCGGCAAGGAGAACAATTATATCTTCGGCGCGACCGTGGAGGAGCTTGAAAAGCTGGAAAACTATTGCAGCCGCGCAGTCATGTCGAAAAATCCGATGATGGCGCGTGTTGTCCGCAGCCTGATCGACGGCACGGTCTCCGACGGCGGCACCGGCGAATTCCGCGAGCTGTATTTTGCTCTGCTCGACGGCGCAAGCTGGCATCAGCCCGACCATTATTATCTGCTGCTCGATCTGCCGGATTATGTCGAGACCAAACTCCGCGCGCTCCGCGACTACCGCGATGCAAACGCCTTTGCCGCAAAACAGTGGCGCAACGCCTGTGCAGCAGGACCGTTCAGTTCCGACCGCACGATCCGGCAATATGCCGATGAGTGCTGGCATATTCAACCCGTCTGATAATAATTAGGAGGTAGTATCATGGATCAGAACCAGAATCCAAACCAGAATCCGGATCCGAATCAGGATCAGAACCAGCCGGTCTCCCCGAATCAGCAACCGGGTCAGCCGTATGCAAACCAGAATCCTTACGGCGGTCAGAACCCAAATCAGCCGTATCCGAATCAGGCTCCCTACGGCGGACAGAATCCGAATCAGCCGTATCCGAATCAGGCTCCCTATGGCGGACAGAATCCGAATCAGCCGTACCCGAACCAGAATCCCTACGTCGGTCAGAATCCGAATACGCCACCCTATCAGGGACCGAATCCCGGCCCGAACCGCGCCAATCCGAACCTCAACGGCTTCTATGATCTGCCGCCGGTCAAGGCGGCGATCAGCATGATCAATAACATATTCAAATTTGAAGGCCGCACTTCCCGCAGCGATTACTGGTGGGCAGTACTTGCCGTTTTCTGCGTGAGCTTCGTTCTCGGCATTCTGCTGAACGGTATTGAGCATATCTTCCGCGTTCGTGCGATCATCGTGCTCTTCAATCTCCTGGAGTCACTCGTCTCCCTCGCACTCTCTGTTTCGACACTCGCACTCGCAGTACGCCGCCTGCATGACACCAATAAATCCGGCTGGCTGATGCTGCTGGCTCTGACCGGTATCGGCTGCATCCCGCTGATTATCTTCTTCGCTCAACCCGGCGATCCGCAGCCGAACCAGTACGGCACGGTTCCGCAGAGCGTTACATGACATTTTAAGGATTCGGAGACTGTACCTGCACGGTGCAGTCTTCAAATCTATATTACGATCATAGAAAGGAGCATCGGACAGAACGTCCCGATATTTCATATGCATAAAATAAGTATTCAGGAGATCGGCGGAATCCGGATCGGTCAGACCGAAAACGCAGATGCCGGAACAGGCTGCACTGTTCTGCTCAGTCCGGAGGGAATGCGCGCAGGTCTTGATATCCGCGGCGGCGGCCCTGCATCGCGTGAAAGCGGGCTGCTTGATCCGCTCGCTGCTGCGCAAACGATCCATGCAGTCGTGCTGGGCGGCGGCAGCGCATTCGGTCTTTCCGCAGCCGGCGGCGTCATGGACTGTCTGGAGCAGAACGGCATCGGCTTTCCGGTCGGTGTGACGCGTGTGCCGCTTGTGGTACAGTCGGATATCTTCGATCTGACGGTCGGGGATGCGCATATCCGGCCGGATCATGCGATGGGTTATGAAGCGGCGCGGCTTGCGCTCGAATCCCCGAATTACCGTGACGGCAATTTCGGCGCAGGCTGCGGCGCGACTGTCGGAAAATTCGCAGGCATGGAGACCTGCATGAAGACCGGCATCGGCAGCTATGCGGTGCAACTCGGCGAATTACAGATCGGCGCAGTCGTTGTGTTGAATGCGCTCGGCGATGTATTCGACTGGAAAACCGGTCAACAGATCGCCGGAATGCTTTTGCCGGATCACTCCGGATTCGGTTCAACAGAAACGCTGATGCGCGGGCGAATTGATATCATCGAGAACAAGTTCACTGCAAATACGACGATCGGCGCAGTCATCACGAATGCGGCATACGATAAATCACAGCTCTGTAAAATAGCGGGCATGGCGCATGACGGCTTTGCGCGTTCGATCCGGCCGGTGCATACCTCCGTGGACGGCGACAGCATTTATGCGTTGTCTGCCGGCGATGTCAAGGCCGATATAGATCTTGTCGGCACCCTCGCAGCAGAGGTGATGAGTGAGGCAATCATCTGTGCAGTCCGTTGTGCGGAATCTGCATACGGATATCCCGCAGCCTGCGATATAGCATTTTTGAAAGGGTGATTTTATGAGGATTTCATTCGATCATCCCGCTTCTTTCCGCGATCACTGATATTGATTCGACAGCAAGGAATCTGGAATCACGCACAAAGGCCGCTTTGAAAGCGCTGGATTATCAGCCGCTCGGCGAGATCGAAGCAGAGATCACCGGCAGCCGCGCCAAAGGATTCCGGTATTCGTATCAGGGCGTTGAACGAATGCAGGCTGAGGTACTTGTTACAAAGCACGGCAAAATGCATTATACGCTGCATTTTTTTGCACCGGATACTGATACGGACGCGCTCGCCGTTTTTGACGCGATGCTGCGAACCGTGCAATTTTAATGCTGTCACACACACATTATAGCTTGACATTCTGCCACAGATATGATATAATATACAAGTATCAGCCGCTGTGGTGGAATTGGCAGACACAAGGGACTTAAAATCCCTCGATCATTGCGATCGTACCGGTTCAAGCCCGGTCAGCGGCACCATATAATATAGCATTTGCGAAATAATGATATATATTAAGACCGTTGTAAAAAGCCCTGTCTTCGCTATGAAAGACAGGGCTTTTGGCTTTGTACTCGGTATTTTTCTTCTCAGCGAATGTTTTTGTTTCCGTCTGACAAAAATACAACAGCCCAAACGCCGTAATCGCATTCGGGCTGTTTTTGTTTATTTTAATCTTCGCGGCCGAACAGCTCCTGAAGAACCTCTGCGACGGTGGAGCGGAATATCGGCGGAGGCAGAAGTCTTGCATTCGGCTGCTCCGCAGGCTGATTTCCGGCATTCGCAGGCTGATCGGCGATCACCACGACCGGCGCATTGCCGGCGGCATCACAGATCGCAGACAGACTGCCGTTTCCGGAATTGTTGATATCCTGCTGCCGCAGAACGACGATATCATAAGGATTTTCCTGCTTCTGCGCCATTATGAGATATGCCTTCGTGCTCTCGTAATCCTTCGCCCATTCACTCTGCATTCCGGATTCGCGCAGGATCTCCATTGTCGCAAGTGCGGCCGGCTGCTTGGAATCCCAGACGAGCGCACGCTTGCCGAAGGTTTTGCGCAGCGGGAAAATGATCTGCTGCGGGACTGTTTTCAGCGGCAGCCGAAGTACCACCGCGCCTGCATGATCGGGCAGCGGAATGAAGTCGAGCGTGCCGCCCATTGTCGCGATCAGCCGCTTGCTGAAATAGAGATTGTGCTGCTGGAAATCCGCATTCCGCAGATACATACCGGGTTCCACGGAGCTCAGCGGATCATTCGTCGGGATCGGCGAGAGAATGCTGCGCTGGATATCCTGCGCGACGCTGTCTCCGCGGGTCATCAGCGAGAACTCATAAACTGCGCTGTCCGCATTCTTGGACGCCGGCGATTCGGAGAGCCGGGCAGTGACCTCCGAATGATCCGGCAGCGACCGCAGCACATTGAAGAAAATATTCTCAAAGAGGAAGGTCAGGCGGCGGGAATCGCAGAGAACGGTCTCGTCGGTCACGCCGGTCGAATAGGACACCAGCCGGATCTGCTTGTCATCAAAGATTCGTCCCTTGCCAAGCCGCAGATTGCGGAACAGCTTCGGCAGCGAGATCCGCTCCTGTAAGATCGGGAGCTGATTGTTTTCGAGCAGCAGCAGATCCTTTGCACATTCCGTCATTGCGGAAAGATGCTCGTATGCCGTAAAGACCGACCGCACCTCGGCATGACTGCGGCTTTCCGGCGGCAGTGCTCGTTCGAGGCTGTCGAGTGCGCCGTAGATCTGATTCAGCGCAAGCTGGAAGCTGCTTGCGATATTCATGAAAACATGAGCGCGTCGGATGCGGGAGCGCTCGTTGATGCGGATATTCTCCTGCAAATGCTCCTTCTCCTGATGCAGCGAATGGATGCTGTCATCATGCATCCGCATCACGGCGTTGAGATTCTCGATATAGGTCATGACGATGCGCTTGCCGTGCTCGTTCTGTGTGACCTTGAGTATGATATTGCACCAGACAAACTGTCCTTTTTCGCTGAGATCGAGCAGGAACAGATGCCGGATCTCGGCATCCAGCTCTCTCGCGGTGCGCAGGATCTCGTCATAGGAGAAGATGCGCCGGAACTCTGTCTGCTGCTCCGGATGCACATAGCGCGATGCAAAATCCGCACAGTATTTGCTGAAGCAGATCGTCTCCTGTATCGGCACAAGCTCGTTGTTTTCCATGCGGTAATGCCGGACGGTATCCGCATCGAGGTCGATCTCACCGACATGGATGCAGGATTCCGTCAGGAGACTGTCAACGCGGCGGTGCAGCTCCAGCTGCTCATGCTCTGCGCGTGTCAGCTTGTCACGGCTGTTGACCTCGTCGTCGATATCGGAAATATAGATCAGCGTATGCATCTGATTCTGCTCATTCCGCTGGAGATAGACCTCGGCACGGGCATAGCGCCAGCCGCTTTCGGATTTGTGCCGGTAATCGACGGTGATCTGCCGCTTGCCCTGCTCATAGTTCGTTTCTGCCGTCAGCGGGAGCAGCGCCTTTGAGACGCGCATATAATCCTCCGGATGACAGTGCGGCATGATCATGCGCTCGAAGAACTGTCCGAACGGACATTCCATCGGCGGCATCACGGTATGATTCGCGATCCGGTAGCAGAGCGAGACCTGCTTCTCGAAATCGTTGTTGATAAACCAGATGAAGCGGTTGCGGATGAGCGTATAGAACTGCGCATTCAGAGATTCCTGCGCGCGCTTGGCTTCGATCTCCCGCCGCTTCTGGATGTCGATATCCTGCACGGCATAGACCGCCTCTGTCGGGACATCATTCTCAAAGGCAGTGAGCGTGAATGTCGAACGCGTCCATTTCGCGTTGATATCCGGATCCTGCTCCGGCGCGACACGGCGATATTCAAAGTTGAGCTTTTTCTCGACCGGATCGACCAGAGTCGGCAGTGTTTGCAGATCGGTCAGCTTTTCCAGCTGCGGACGATCCTCCGGATGCACCAGCTGGATCAGAACCTTCGCGACATCATCAAAGGCGTAGGTCTGGTCATAGGAGAACCATGTGTTCAGGTCGGGCTGAAGCGTCAGGATCATCGTTTCGCCTGTGCGCAGATCAATGTGCAGCATCAGGCGGAAAATATCGGAAACACCGGAGATAATATAGCTGTTGCGCTGGGAGAAGGTCTCCATCTCGGAGCGGTAATGCTCGGAGCGCTCCTGCATCAGATGCCGCTCATTGCTGTCCTTTCCGAACATCAGCACGATGCCGGGGCCGACCATTGTCAGCGTGAAGCTCGCCCAGCGGTATTCCTCATCGCAGAGCCGGCGCACGGTACAGGAAGGCTCCGTATTCGCCTCGGTGAAGAGCCGGAGCTGTTCGATCGAAAATGTTGAAAGGAACTGCAGTCTGTCCTCCGGATGAATGATCGCCTCCGCATAGCGTTTGATATATTCGGTATACGAGGGGAAGGTCGCCTGCATATTCATCAGCGGATTTTCGTCGATGATGATCGAGGCGCGGCCGATGCGGATGTCGATGCGGACGGCATAGAAATACGAATAGTCCAGGACGGCCTTCATCATTTGCAGTGCCTCGGGCGGTGCGCCGTAATTGCGTCTGTCGATCGTAACGATCAGGACAGGGACGCCCTCCCATTCCGAGACAAAGGTATGCACGAAGGCGCTCTCCGGAAACCACGGCGCCTCCTCAACGGAGCGGCCGCAGAGCCGTCCGGTCGCGAGGGAGATCTCGCAGAGCCGGTCAATCTCCTCATTCTGGATCAGTGAGGAATATGTTGAATTCTCGTCAGTATGCGGAAACAGCTTTTGGGCTGTATGATTCAGATAAAGCAGCTTCTTTGAGTTTCGCTCAAAAAGCATCACCGCATCATCGCGAAGCTCCAGAAACATTTTGTCAGTTTCATGATTCCACATACGAATTCCTCCATTCTCCGATAATCTTGACTGTTGATGGATATTGTTATTCTATATATTATAGCAAATCAGCCGCAGAATGTCAATGATCCTGCGGCTGATTCATAGCAATACACAAAAAAAGTTCAGAAGAAGCGTATCATTTCTGCCGGCGATGCGGCAAAAATCTTTCCGCCGGCCGATTCGAGCAGTGGGCGGTCGCGGAAGCCCCAGAGTACGCTGATGCACGGCAGGCCGGCATTTTTCGCTGTCAGGATATCCACATCGGAATCCCCGACATAGACGGCATCTGCGGGTGATGTATCCAGCAGGCGGAGCGCTTCCAGCACCGGATCGGCCGCAGGCTTGAGCGGTACGCCCTCGCGCTGTCCGATCGCGACGGCGATCCGTCCGAGAAAGAATTCCTCGCAGAGCTTTTTCACCTGTGCATCCGGCTTGTTTGAGACGACCGCGAGCCGCAGTCCCTTCTGCTGCAATGCCGCGAGCAGCTCCGCGATCCCGTCATAGGGCTTTGTATTCTCACGGCATTTCTGCGCATAGAAGCGCCGCGTATCCGCGAGCGTTTTCTCATAGAGCGGGTTAGCGCGGCCGTCCGGAATTGCACGCTCCACGAGCTTTGCAAGTCCGTTGCCGACAAACCGCCGCACATCCGTCCGGCTGCGCTCCGGCATTCCGTTTTCCGTGAGCGCGGCGTTCAGACCGTTCATGAGGTCATCGAGTGTATTGAGCAATGTGCCGTCGAGATCGAACACGACTGCCTTGATATCCGAAAACTGCATAATTTCGCTCCTTTCAGGCTTCCTCGCAGAAGCATCCCTGCTTCCAGCCGTTCTCGTACATTCTCCGGTCGATCGTATAAAGGATCAGGTCGCGCTGTGTGATCCAGTCCGGCGCGAGCAGCTGATCTCGCAGACAGTTTCCTGTCAGCCGATGAATGACGGTCTCCGGCCGGAGATGCGTCAGCGTCCAGATCGCCCAGTCAATGTATGTCTGCATGGAAATCGGCGTAAATTCGCCGTTTTCATATTGCTTCTCGAGCTGTGTATTCTTCATGATGAACAGGCTGTGGATCTTCACGCCGTCCACGCGGAGCCGGTTCAGCACGGAAACTGTGTATTTGATATCGTCAAGCGTTTCATGCGGCAGACCGAGAATGATATGCACGATCACCGGCAGGCCGCGTGAACGCAGCAGCCCGACCGCATCCTCAAAGCATTGCAAATCGCAGCCGCGGTTGATCGCCTTTGCGGTGCGGTCGCTGGCGGTTTGCAGTCCCAGCTCCGTCCAGACCTCATAGCGCTGTGCATATTCTGCGAGCAGATCGGCGATCTCCAGCGTGATGCAGTCCGGCCGCGTACCGATGTCCAGCACTTTGATACGGTCATCGAACAGTGCGGCATCATAGCGCTCACGCAGCACGGGAACCGGCGCATAGGTGTTCGTGAAATTCTGGAAATACACGATCCAGCGCGAATCCGCAGGGGCGCGGCTGAGTACCGCTTCAGCCTGTTCACGGATCGTTTTCGCGGGATCGAGCTGCTCACCTGCGCCGCGTTCGCCGCAGAATGTGCAGCCGCCCGTGCCGCAGGTGCCGTCGCGGTTCGGGCAGGTGAATCCGCCGTCAATGCAGATCTTGCGGATCTTCATGCCGTAATGCTCGTGCATGAGGTCGTTCATGGTGTAATAGGGATGCTTCATTTCTGCGGCTCCATCGCTTTCAGCAGCGTCTCCGCAATGCAGCGCTGTCCCTCGACGGTCGGGTGCGGATCGTAGAATGAGAAATCCCCGCCCTGCGGCGTGTCTCCGCCGTTTCCGATGACCGGCGGCGCATCATATTCCGCATACGCCGCGTGGATATCGACCGGAACGAGATCGTCATGCTTCGCGGTGAAATCTGCGATCACCTGATTGGCGCGGGCGATCTGCTCTGCGGAAAAGCCGTAGAATGCGGCATTATCCTTGACGATACCGGAATCCGCCTCCGCGGTATACGGCTCATAGATATTCAGAACATATACATCTGCATCGGCATTCCGGTCGCGGATGAAGGTGTAGATATCTTCGAGGTCGGTCTCCAGACGCTCCAGATTGCCGTCAATCAGCGCATTCAGCTCCTTGAAAACCTGCTCCTCATCATCGAGCTGCGATTCGAGCTTTTCGCGGATCTCCTCGGCTGCTGCGGAATCCATATGCGTCGGATCGCTCACATCAATGCCGAGCGCATCCGATTTGCTTTCGAGATACTGCCCGTAAACACCGAGCAGATTGTTCGCACCGATATACAGCACGATCGCATCCGCCGACGGCAGGCGCATTGCACGGCCGTTGTTCAGCTTTTTGAGCAGATCGCTGCTGTCATCGCCGACAACTGCGTAATTATAATCCGTCCATGTGATGCCGTCCCGCTCAGAGAGCTTTCCGGTCACGAGCGCGGAATAGCGTTCGGTATCGGGATCGTCCGTACCGTAACCGAAGGAGATCGAATCGCCGAGCGTGACAAGGCTTTTCTCGGTCGGCTCCGGTGCGGAGGTCTCTGCGGGAGCGGTTTCTGCGGATGATCCCGCAGACTGCGAAGCGTTCTGTGCAATGCCGCAGCCGTTCAGCAGCATCGCGGGAATGCAAAGGGCGATCAGCTTATTCTTCATGTTCATCTTCATTGTTATGCTCCTTCATCGGCGCAAAATTCGGCGGGCATTCATAATCAAGCGGCTCTGTCTCATATTTCGCATTTTCCGCATTCCAGCAGAAAACCGCGCACCGCTTGATATATTCTCCGTCATATTCGGTCGGAACGATCAGATCAAAATATCCGTCCTCATTATAGTCTTTGCAGAAATAGAACGCATCATGCTCCAGCATAACAGAAAAATCATAGGCGATCTTCTGATAGGAGCCGCCGGCCAGCTTCATCGTGACGACCTCCGGCTGAAATGCATAGAGGAAATATTCCGGAAGCGGCGTATTTCCGTGCTCCTCACCGCCGATCGCGCCCTGAAAGGTATTCGGTTCCGATTCGTATTCTGCAAGGATTTCCTCCGGCGTATGCTCCGGCTGGGCGGGCGGGGGCATCGTGATTTCCTGCGAAGCCTCCTCCGTTTCGAGCGGTTCAGCAACGGGAATCGGCGCGGTCTCAGCGGCGGATGACGGTTCTGCTCCGCCTACGGGGACGACCGGAGACTCCGGCGCGGATGACTGTGCAGCATGGCTGCATCCGCAGAGCAGCAGCAAAGCAGCCGCTGCGGGAATCATGCGTATCTTCATAGAAAAGCTCCCTCAAACAGCAAACGGAAGCGAAGATTCCTCCGCTTCCTCCCCTGCTGTTTACTCAAAATAGTCACGGTATCTCTGGATCGTGTCGGTGAGACGGTCCCAGATCGTCACATAGCCGTCATGCTCCTCAAAGACCTTGCCGTGCGAATTGCCGTTGTCGAATTTCATCTGTGAGAAATTGTTGTCGAAATGCGGCACATAGGTATTCGGGTGGCCGGTCGGATCCGAGCAGCGGCGGCGCAGCGAATCAAGCGTCACATTGCCGAGCTCATGCTTCAGCTCGAAGAATGCGCGCAGAATCTTGTGATTGTTCTGCTGCGGATTTCTCGCCCAGCGCGGAATTCGTTTGATTGCCTTGCCCCATTCCTGAAAGATGCTGCCGGTTTCCGGCTCCGGCGGCACAGCGCCCCTCTGCGGCTGCACCGGCGGGGGCGCCGTCTGAACGGTCGGCGGAGTCTGTACCGGCGGGACTGCCTGTCGGAACGGCGATTGCGCAGGCGCCGGCTGAACCGGCTGTACCGGATCGGGCGTCTTATACTGATTTGCTGCGGATTGCAGCGCCTTCGCGAGATAGCTGCGGACGAATTCCTCGGCGACGGCATCGCGGTTCGCACCGGTCAGCTCGATCGCCAGCTCAAATTTCTGTGCCAGCTCATCCGGCAGGTTGAAAGTCAGTTGTTTCATATTGCACCTCCGTTGACATTCGCGGCTTACTGTTGGCATCAGTATAATACAATTTTGCAAATTTGTCAAGTTCTAAAGTGCAATTTAGTATTTCTGTAACCGAATTGTAACTTACGGCATTTCCATTTCGATTTCGCCGAAATTATCCTGATATATTCCATCATAATTGCTGTCATACTGGAATGTTTTTCCTGCAAACAGATCCTCCCTGCCGGCGACCTTTTCAAAACTGATCGTCTGAGGCGCCGAAGCATAGACCGTTGCAAGATAAATGCTGCCGTTGACGAACACGGCACCTGCCGGCCCCCAGTTGTCGGTATTCCACTGATAATCGCCTGCGCGGAGATCTGCGATATAGGAGCCGAACTGCACGCTATTCAGCGTATCCTTGAATCCGAAGCCGCTGTCGCGCTTGCGGAAAGTAACGAACGGCATCATCTGCGCGCCGGTATCAGGAATCTCGTCCCATGAGCCGTTCAGCAGGCATTCGGAATTGCCGGACGGATAGCGGTATGCGTAAATATGAAGCGGCTTGAAATCCGGTGCTTCGATGCAGACTGCCTTCTCCATGACCGATTCAAATTCTTTTCGGAATGCATCGAATTCAGCATAGATCTCCGGATCGTCATGAAGCTCCTCAAATCCGGGCGGCATGACAGCGCAGATATAGCTGCCTTCCTTTGTACCGAGCACATACTGCGTGAAATTGCCGTCGGAGGTTTTCACCAGTTCAAATGCATTCAGCAGCCTGACACTGAAAAACTCATAGTCGTTTCCGCCGTTGTTCTTCGACGGAACAAATTGCAGCATATCGTTTTCTGTGCGGGCAAAGCCGTCCCAACTTGCAGGAAGCGTGATTCGAACGCCGTTGATCTCCCAGACCTTCTCTTGCTTCTGCACCTGCTTTGGCGGCTCCGTCACGGGCTGTGTCGCGGCGGGCGGTGCCGTTGTCTGTACGGCAGTCGTCGTTTCCGCTTTCTCGGTTGTTGAAGCGGCTGTTGTGGTATCAGCGGTGCTCGCAGTCGTAGTTGTATCTGTTGTGACAGTTGTTTCCGATACGGCAGTATCGGTTGTTGTCACAGCAGCAGTTTGCTCTGATTCCGATGCTGTACCGGACGAATTGCCGCAGCCGGCCAGTGCTGAGAGCAGTGCCGCTGCCATTATGATCGAAACTTGTCTTTTCAAGTGAACCTCCTAGGGCGTGTTGACACTAAAATAATATGCGGATTTTTGAGATGATTTTGTTCCGTTCAAGGCAAAAATCCGCAGGCGGGCTGTCGCCCGGCAAGGATTTTTAACGACGAACGGGGCAAAATCAGCCAAAAAGACGTGTGTTAGGCTTAGTGTCAACACGCCCTGATTGTCAGGAATTCTGCTCTGCCGTCTTCTGGGCGGACTTTTCTTTTTTAGCAGGCTTTTCCGGCGCGACTGCACCGAACGGCACGGTTCTTGTCAGTTTGCCGATCAGCGGCGATGCCAGATTCATAATGATGACAGCGAAGATCACGCCCTCCGGCCAGCCGCCGAAATGCCGGATCAGAAATGTCAGTATGCCGCAGCCCAGACCGAATACGCATTTGCCGCTTGCGGTCAGAGGTGTGGTGGAGTAATCCGATGCCATGAAAAATGCAGCGAGCAGCAGACCGCCTGAAAGCATTTCCGCTATGACATCATAGCCGCCGATCAGACTCAGCAGTGCAAAGCTGCCGAGGAAAGCAAGCGGTGTTACCGGCGAAATGATTCGCGTGATGCAGAGGAAAATGCCGCCGAGCAGCAGCCCGACTGCACAGATCTCGCCGATATTGCCCGCAGTATTGCCGAGCAGCAGATCGAGATAAGTCGCGCCCTTTTCGGTCAGCGGTGTCGAATATGTCACGGTATTGGTCATCGGGTCGCGCCAGACTGTCATGTATTTCATAAAGCAGACCAGAAGCAGCAGATGACCGGCGGCAGCGGGATTGACCAGATTTCTGCCGAGACCGCCGAAAAGCTGCTTGAACAGGATGATCGCCGCGGCACTTCCGATAACTGCATAGGTAATCGGAATATCGGGAGGCAGTGTCATTCCGAGAATCAGACCGGTCACGGCTGCGCTGCAATCTGTTACAGTCTGCGGCCGGCGCAGCACCAGACAGCAGAGTGCTTCCGCGAAAACCGCCGTAAAAGTCGTAAACAGAAGAACCATTGCGGAATGTCTTCCGAAGCTGACACATCCGGCGATTGCTGCCGGAAGCAGCGCGAGCAATACGCAGAGCATTGTACGGCTGACAGACGATTTCCCGCGCAGATGCGGCGCCGCATCAAGATTCAGTTCATTCAAGATTTTGCTCCTTTCAGTCCTGCGCAATCGCTGACTTTGCGCGTGCGATAGTCTCAGACAGCGGACGGTGTGCAGGACATACATATGTGCAGCTGCCGCAGTTCATGCAGAGACCGGTATGCAGCTTTTTAAGTGTACGCAGATCGCGCTGTTCGTAGGCGCGTTCGATCTCTGTCGGCATCAGATTCAGCGGGCAGGCGCGCAGGCATCTTCCGCAGCGCATACAGGCTGTCGGCTCAGGGAATTCGCGTCCTTTGCGTGCGAGCAGTCCGTTCTGCTGCCGCAGGATCACAGCGGTTTCGGGGCTTTCGAGTGCCTGCCCCATCATCGCGCCGCCGCAGAGCAGCTCGTGCATCTTGTCATAATCACAGCTGCATTCGTCCAGCAGATCCGTGACCGGCGTACCGACCGGCACACGCAGATTCGCAGGGCTGCCCACTGCACTTCCTGCAACTGTGACAACGCGTTCTGTCAGCGGGATGCCGGTCTGGCTGTATTGATACAAAAATGCGCAGGTGCTGACATTCAGTTCAAGGATACCGCAGTCGGCGGAGGTCTTGTTCTCCGGAACGATCACGCCGCAGGTATGGAAGATCATGACCTTCTCTGCGCCCTGCGGGTACAGCGGCGGCAGCGGGATCACGGAGATGCCCTTCTGCTTTTCAGCCGCGTCAGACATCAGGCGGATCGCAGCGGGCTTATCGGTCTGGATGCCGATCCGCGCCTCCTTGATCTTCAGCAGCTTCATGATGAGCGCGATGCCGCCGATGACATCATCCGGCGTTTCGACCATCAGGCGGCAGTCCGCCGTCAGATAGGGCTCAGATTCCGCGCCGTTGACGATGAGCATTGTAAATTTGTCAGAAGCAGCGAGCTTTTGATATGTGAGATATCCGGATCCGCTGCATCCGACACAGCCGGATTCCTTTGCGGCGTTGATGAGATCCGCACGGTTATTCAGCTGCGGCGGGCGGCAGCTCCGGCTGACAGTCTGATTTCCGTCTGCTTCGATCTCAATGCACGGAACAACGGTCCCGTCCGGCAGTTTATAATCAATGATATCGGTCACAGTACCGGAGACACTTGCGTGAATCGGTACTGCCATGTCATCCGCAGGTTTTCCGATAACCTGTCCGACGGTCACATAGTCCTCAGGTTCGACAGCCGGGACGCAGGCTGTTCCGCGGTGCATCAGCATCGGGATGCGGACATACTGCGGCAGGGGCAGTGCGGCGATCGGTTTGTCTTCTGTTTTCTTTCGCAGCGGCAGACGAATGCCGTTCAAGCGTTTCATAGTTTCTATCCTCTCAATGATCTTGCAGAAAAGCGCGGGGAGATTTTCATTCACCCATTGCACTTTTCTGCAAGATGTGTTATAATAATAATTACGGTCTGTGCTGTGTCTGGAGCGTATCTCTGGTCTGCGCGATGCTGTTTTCGCTGATCTGAATCAGATTCAGCAGCGAGGATGCGTATTCAGAGAAATCCTTCGAGAGCGTTGCCGTCGTGACATAAAGCGTTTCCGCATCCTCGACTGCATCGTTAGTTCCGACCGCAATGCCGCTGGATGCCGCCTTGATGTTGGATTCATTGAGCGAGATGATTGCGTTCGCACTGTCATTTGCCACGACCTTCGGCACACGGAAGAGCTTCTGATCATTGTGCGGGCAGGCATTATAGATGATACGGAACAGCTTGTAGACAGAGAGCATCAGATATGAGGAAACCTCACGGATCAGCGTGACCGAATTTGCACGCTGTGAGAATGAGAACAGCAGACTGATCGAATTGTTAATGATCTTGCGGTAGAAGCGGATCGCCTCATTGGACGGCATTTCGTTATTGCCGTCATCATCGGGGATCTCCTCGATCGTCAGCGTCTTGCCGCCCGGCTCCGGTGTTCTGCCGAGCAGATAGTCGCAGGATACATTGTAATAGTCCGCGATGCGCACCAGAAAATCCAGTCCGCATTCCCGTATGCCCTTCTCGTAATGCGAGAGCAGCGCTTGTGAGATGCCGAGATCGGTTGCGGCCTTTTTCTGGCTGATCTTTCTTTCTTTTCGCTGGAGGGTTATGATGCGCGGAAAATCCTCATTCATGTTTATCCGACTCCCTTCTGTATGAAAATGCAAATTACGCATGGATACCTTATCAATTATATAACAAATAGTATAATTTGTAAATACCTCTGCGCAAAAAACAGTGCCAAAATTCCGCCGGATTTTTTAGTGAATCCGCCGAGAGACAGAAAACCGACACATAGAAAGGAAAAATCTTATGAAAAACTATCATATTTTCCTGCTGCGACACGGTAGGACAGATGCCAATGACCGCGGACAGTATATCGGCACGACCGATTTCCCGCTGAATGACCGCGGGCGTTCGGAGCTGCTCGACAAGCTCGACAGCTTTGTCTATCCGCGTGTGGAGCGCGTATATACGAGCCCGCTGCTGCGCTGCACGGAGACTGCCGAGCTGCTGTTCCCGAACCGAGAGACCGTCATCGCAGAGGAATTCCGCGAGCTGCATTTCGGAAAATTCGAGGGCAAGACCGCTGAGGAGCTGATCGACAACAAGGAATACATGGCGTGGATCCGCGGCGGCATGGAAGCCAAACCGCCGGAGGGTGAAAGCGTTGCGGAGCTGTGCATCCGCACATATCAGGGCTTTTACCGCATCCTGCTGGAAATGATGCAGGAGGATATGACGCATATCGCGCTCATCACGCACGGCGGCGTGATCGCGAATGCCCTCGCCTGCTTCGGTCTGCCGAAGCTCGATCCGAAGCAGATCCGCACAGAGCCCGGAGAAGGCTATGAGATCCAGATCAATCCGCAGATGTGGCAGCAGGCGCAGGCTTTCGAGATTCTCGGCACGGTGCCGTTTCTGCCGGAAGAGACCGACACCTTCTGAGGGTACGCTATGGGCATTCTTGAGGTTATCTTCGCAGCCGTCATCATTATCGTGCTGCTCATTCTGTTCGGCGTTCCGCCGGCGTCGATCATAACGGTCACGGCAGCGATTCTGCTCGGCCTTGTTGCTCTTGCAATGGTGCTGTTCGTATTGTTTTTCATTATCACCGATATCACGCTGCTGTTCCGCAGGTGCGTCACGGGAACATTTCTCCGCATTGAGGACACTGACCGCTTCGATCATGCTGTCTATCAGGTCGGCGATGCGGAATACAGCTGTATCTTTCCGGCAGAGAGTTTTGGCCGCCGCCGCATTTATCATGAGGGAGACTCCTGCACACTGCTGATCTCCCGCAATCCGAAGCGCCGCTCCGCCTATGACCGGCACAGCCTTATCACAATCATGATCGGAACGATGTCATCCGTCGTGTTCATCGTTCTGCTGCGGGCGGCTGCACTGTTCCTGCTCTCACTGATGTAATACGAATAACAAAATGATCCCAAAGACAATATGCTTTTGGGATCATTTGCTTATATCATCATATAAACCGCTCGGCGGCTAGAATCAAATTGCCTTTTTTCGTTTTTCCGGTAATGCCGAGATAGCGAAATTTACCGTGTCCGCGGACGGAGATCTTGTCGCCCTCACGAAGCATATGACTGCTGCTCTGCAATACGGCACCGTCCAGGAACACAAGCTCCTGCGCAAAAAGCGCCGAGCAATCCGAGCGTGAGATATGAAACAGCTTTGCGATCACGAGATCAGCGCGCTCCGATGCCGCCTGCACGGTCATGTGCTCCGTTTTCGGTGCTGCAAATTCCGGCAGAGAATCTGTTACAGTGCAGCGCACGCTCGTATGACGGATCCGTTCGAGACTGCCGCAGATATAATCCGCGAGCGCATCGCGGCAGAAAAGAAAGGCGTGCTTCTCCTGTACGAGGATGTCCCCTACCCCGCTGCGCTGGATGCCGAGATGCATAACCGCGCCGAGAAAATCACGGTGTGTAAGATTCTCCGCAAATTTTTCCTGCACCGGTGCAATCTGAATACAGACGATCGGGAACGGCTCCTCATAGCCGAGCAGCTCCGGATTGCCGAAGCGGAGCATGACGCGGTCTGCCTGCGGAAAGCCGCCGAAGGCTGTCCAGCCGACATTCGGCAGCTGACTGCGGATCGCACTGAATGCGGCAAATTCCGCTTCTGTCAGAAAATCGCTGAATGTAAAACGGGCGGTGCGGTCGGACTGTTGTGCGAGATCGAGCAGCCGACGGCTGATGAAATCTTCCATACTCTCTCCTATCCTATACTAACCTATCCTAGGGAATCACTGATTAAATCCCGCCTGACGGCTTGGCACGCAATCTGCTTGCATATTTTCCGTCATCTTGCACGAAAACTCCTTGCTGGGCGTCAGCCCAGCGGCGTCGTTTTCATACAATCTGACGAAAAATCTGACTGCGCATCTTGCGCACCAGATTTAATCAGTGCTTCCCTAGGTTGTCACCGAAAGCCGTGCATAAACAAAAGGCCCCGGATCCGGAGCCTTTTCTGCATACAATCAATCAGGAACGCCTGCTGCGGGAACCGCTTCTTCGTTCACTTCCGCGCCTGAGATCACATATCTTTTCTTCGCTTGCCTGCTTGAAATGCAGCAGCTTGTCCTCAAAGCTCATCTCAGACTGCGGCACTGAGCGCTTCGGCTCATAGATCAGCGGCTTCGGCTGAGAGCGCGGCTTGCGGCGCGGCTGTTCTGCCTGCATCTCCGCTTCCGCAGCCTGCTTCACGGACATACTGATCTTTCCCTGCGGATTGACGCCGATCACTTTTACGCGCACACTGTCGCCCTCATTCAGAAAATCGCGGATATTCCGGACAAATGCATTCGCAACCTCCGAGATATGTACCATTCCCGTTACAGGCTTTTCGTCCTCCGATTCCCTGACTTCAATAAATGCGCCGTACTGTGTGATGCTCTTCACGATCCCGTCATAGATCGTTCCGGTTTCCAGTGCCATAGATTTCCTTTCTGCCGTATGCCCTCTCAGTTTCTGGAGGTGTCGTAGAACCGGCGTTCATTCGGATAGGCATAATTCAGATCCTCGATCGCGGCCTTTTCCATATAGCCTTCGAGGTCATCTGTGCCCATAAATTTTTCAAGCTCCGCATTTTCATCGCGTGCCTGTTCAATTGCAGACTCAAGCTCCGATTTCTGCTGCCGCTTTTCATTCAGACTTGCCTGTGTCGAGACAAATGAAATAATACAGGCGATAATCAGAATGACAGCCACGAGCCGGAAGCTCAGCCAGTCGATCACTGCGCGTCTGCGGATCTTGGCGTTCTGCCGCTGAGTACCTTTATTTCGTTCCATGAGAAAAATCTCCGTTCTGTTTCTCTGTTGTCACATAAAGAGACAGTCTTATTATACCGCAAAGCTGCGAATCCGTCAAGGGTTTTCGTCAAGATTTTTTCGATTCTCTTGATTTTCATGATTTCCGACAAACAATGAACGGATTTTTTGCCGGATCGCGCAGGCTGTTCTGTGCAGGCGCAGCAGGATCCGTGACCAGACTTTTCCGGCTGTCAGCAGATAACAGATCAGGCCAAGCATTGCACCGACAGCATACATCCAACGCAGAACGCCGTCACAGAATGACCATGCGTAGCACTGTATGATGAAGCAGCAGAAAAACGTGTATACGGCATCCTCAAGAAAGACTGCGGCCGGATGATGCGGGAGCAAAGCACGAAGTGTGCGGAACAGATCGAACAACAAACCGCAGGGCAGTCCGAGCAGCAGGCTCCGCAGGAAACGGATCAGCTCTGTGTGTACGGTCAGCTGTGTCTCCATCAGCGGAACAGCCTCCCGAATAAGCCTGCCGGTGCATTGCGGTCGCGGTCACTGTAGCGGAGCGCCTGTACCTCTCCATCGACCGTGACCTCACCCGATTCAATGCTGATCTGCTGCATATGCAGTCCGCGGCCGACGATCACAAGCTCGCCAAGCTGTGTGTATAAAATCACAGTTCGGTCATCAAAGCTCTCTACGGCTGTAACGCCGGAAAGCACCAGCCTTTCTCTGTTTTCCAGGATCGCACTGTGCGTTCCCTGTATAATCTGTTCGTCCATATCTGCCTCCTGCTGTATCGTTCTGTCTAATCCTATGCGGGATGCAAGCCTGTTTAGAACTGCACAGGCAAGAGAGAAACAGACAGATACCCTGCGAAAGTATCTGTCTGTTTTACAAGAGTACGGATAGATTGCTTTTAGGCCGTGATCTGCCGTGCAACATACACACCGGAGGCTGAGGCGTGCGAGAGCGAATGCGTGACGCCGGAGCAGTCGCCGATGACATACAGCCCTGCATATTTCGTTTGCAGGCGGCTGTCGATCTCGACCTCCATATTGTAGAATTTGACCTCGACACCGTAAAGCAACGTATCGTCATTCGCCGTGCCGGGCGCGATCTTATCGAGCGTGTAAATCATCTCAATGATGCCGTCCAGAATGCGCTTCGGGATCACAAGGCTGAGATCGCCGGGCTGCGCCTGAAGTGTCGGCACGACAAAGCTCTCACTGATGCGCTGCGCATTGCTGCGTCGGCCGCGGATCAAATCGCCGAAGCGCTGCACCATAACGCCGCCGCCCAGCATATTCGAGAGCCGTGCAATGGATTCGCCGTAGCCGTTGCTGTCACGGAACGGCTCGGAGAAATGCTTGCTCACCAGCAGCGCGAAATTCGTGTTGTTGGTATGCAGTGCCGGATCCTCATAGCTGTGACCGTTGACCGTCACAATGCCGTTCGTATTCTCGTTGACGACAACGCCGTGCGGATTCATGCAGAATGTCCGCACCAGATCCTCGAACTGCTTTGTCCGGTAGACGATCTTGCTCTCATACAGTTCGTCGGTCAGATGCGAAAAGACTGCAGCGGGCAGCTCCACGCGCACGCCGATATCCACACGGTTCGATTTCGTCGGGATATCGAGCGCATCACAGACGGATTCCATCCACTTGCTGCCGCTGCGTCCGACTGAGATCACGCAGTTTTTGCCGGTGAAACGCTGCTCTCCGGAGATCAGCGCATAGCCGTCATCCAGCTGCTCGACCGAATGGATCGCCGTGCGGAAATGAAAATCGACACGCGATTTCAGCTCATCATAAAGTCCTTGCAGCACGATGTAATTCTTATCCGTGCCGAGATGCCGCACCTGCGCATCCAGCAAATGCAGATCGTTCTCGAAGCATTTCTTCTTGATCGCGGTATTCGCGGTCGAATAGAGCTTTGTGCCGCTGCCGCCGTGCGCGAGGTTGATCGCATCGACATAGCGCATCAGCTCCAGCGCCTCCTGCTTGCCGATGTATTCATACAGCGTTCCGCCGAACTGATTCGTGATATTGTATTTGCCGTCCGAGAACGCGCCGGCGCCGCCGAAGCCGTTCATGATCGCGCAGGTCTTGCACCCGATGCAGCTCTTGATCTTTTTGCCGTCGATCGGACATTTCCGCTGATCGAGCGGATTGCCGCATTCAAATACGCCGATCCGCAGGCTGCTGTCACGCTGCAAAAGCTCATATGCCGTGAAGATTCCGCCCGGCCCTGCGCCGACGATCATAACATCATAATCCATAATTGCACATCCTTTCATTGCCGTACCCGCTCAATTCCGTCTGAATGAATTGGTACATCAATAATATATCATAATCCGGCGCGAAAGTCAACTATCCGTTTTCCCGCAGCTGTCCTGAAAGCCGCAGAAGCCCGTAAAGATTCGGAAGCGCCATCATACCGTTGCAGCAGTCGCAGAATGCCCAGATCCATTCCGGCGAACCGAGCGCTCCCGCAAATGCCGCGATCACATAGAAGCAGAGAAATACGCCCTCTCCCCCACCGAACAGATACCGGCAGCAGGCCGCGCCGCAGGGATACCAGCCGATCATCGTCGCAAACGCAAAGAGGATCATGCAGACAGCGAGAAATCCGCCCGCATACCGCCCAAGTCCCGCCGAAAACGCGTGCAGCAGCAATCCGGCCGTATCGCCCATATTGAGATAGGGCGCGTGCGGCGCTGTCAGAATGACCAGCGCAGTCGCAGTGCAGCAGATCACTGTATCTGCGAAAACCTCTGCCGCCGCCCATTTCCCCTGCATTTCCGGCTCATCGGAATCGGATTCCATATGCAGCAGTGCCGAGCTGCCGAGTCCGGCTTCATTCGAGAAGATACCCCGGCGCAGTCCGATGCAGAGCGTCTGCATCAGCAGTCCGGCGGAGATCCCGCAGCCCGCAGCACGAATCCCGAATGCCTCGCGGAATATACGCAGAAACACAGCAGGAATCGCACTGCGATTGCGGAGCAGCAGAACACCGCAGCCCGCGAGATACAGTCCGCAGAGCAGCGGCATGAGCCATGCTGAAGCGCTGCCGATGCGCGATGTCCCTCCGGAAAGGATCGCTGCAATCAAAAGCGCTGTCACAAGCCCGCAGAGCGGTGCAGAGATGCCGTATTTCTGTGCAGTCTGCGAGATCGTGCTGCTCTGTACCAGATCTCCCATGCCGAGCGCTGCGATCATACAGCAGAGCGCGAAAAATCCCGCGAGGAAACGGCTGTTCAGCCCGTATCGCAGATAACCGATCGCTCCGCCGGTCACTGTGCCGTCTGCTGCCCTGCGCCGGAACCGCATTCCGAGCAGATTTTCTGCATATACGAGAATCATGCCGAGCAGCGCCGAAATCCACATCCAGAACAGCGCACCCGCGCCTCCGGTCATAACGGCAAGCGCCGTCCCGACGAGATTCCCCGTGCCCATTGTCGCCGCAAGCGCAGATGCAAAAATCTGCCGCTGCTTTTTGCTGCATCCGCGGTGCAAAATCGAGCCGTATGTCTCCCGCAGTACAGAGGGCAGCATCCGCAGCGGTTTCCCGCGCAGCTGCAAAGCGCAGACCAGTGCTGCCGCTGTCAGCAGCACCGGCAGCAGCCATTGCCAGAGGATCAGATTCCAGTTTTTCAGAAGCTCCAGTGTCTCCACCCCCCTGCTGAACTCTATGCAAGGCGGCAATTTTTCATGCATCGGCGCGATTTACAGCAGACGGCAAAATATTTTTTTGATGCCGTCAGTTTGACAAATTCTGCACATCTGAATTGCTATAATATACTTGTCAATCGACAATGTGTTCTCCTACACAAAAATGATCTCATTTTTCAGCGGCGCGGACAGCGCCTGCGTGCAGCGGGGCTTCGGCTCCGCTATTTTTTTGCAAAAAGCCGCTGACCGTTCGGATCCGGTCAGCGGTCTGCATATCAGTCGTGATAAAGTGCAGTTCCGAAGAACACGCGTTCAAAAAACTCACGGGTCTTGTCCTCGCCGAGCACCTGCTTGAATACATCGGTAGAGACGCCGCCCTTTTCGATCAGCCCGTCGCAATAGGTCTGTGTTTTTTCAAGCTGAATCTTCTGCAGCTCCGGTGAAGCGGTCTCCATTTCCTTCGAGGCCTCCAGATAAGTGCGCAGCGCATCACAGAACATATCCTGATTGCGCGCATCTTCACTGCTGCTCAGCTGCTTATGCATAACGGCATCAAGATAAACATCATACCAGTGCGGATCGACTTTCAGCTCCTCAATGTCGCTGTATCGGCCGACCATTTTCAGCAGCTCTGCATTCGCTGCGAGATAATCCGAACCGTTCGCATCGCCTGCGAGATTATAGAATTCCGTGTATGATTTGCGCGTGCCAAAGATATACATATAGTCCAGCGTACAGAGCGGCAGATTCTTCTCATACGGCGTGATGAGGAACGAGACCATCTGCATAAAGCCCATATCCGCCGTCATGACGGAGAGATTGCCGAGCGTCTCAACCTCATACTGGTCAACATGGAATTTCATGATGCCGTAGAAGCGCATATCCTTATACTCGCCGGCATCCAGTTCTTTGACATTGTAATTCTCGCGCACGATCGCCATTCCCTTGTCGATCGTCTCATTCATCACGCGGTTGTTTTTGCCTGCGAAAATGCGGATGACGACCACGACCGCCGCGATCAGAATGAGCAGAATCAGCAGCAGAATGCCGACTGCTTTCAGTACCTTCTTCATTTCTATCCTCCGTTTCGTTACACAAAACGCCGCATCCGAACGGACACGGCGTTTGATTTGCTATGATATCAGTCTGCGGTGTACGGGATCAGCGCAACATATCTGGAGCGCTTGATTGCCGTTGTCAGCTGACGCTGATGATATGCACAGGTGCCGGTGACTCTGCGGGGCAGGATCTTTGCTCGCTCGGTCATGCACTTCTTCAGACGGTTGATATCCTTATAGTCGATGACCTGAACCTTATCGGCACAGAACATACAAACCTTTCTGCGCGGTCTCTTGCCGCCGCGCTGCGGTCTTTCATGATCCATAGGCATGGTATTTCCCTCCTTTTCAGGAAATCTTTTTCTGCTCAGAACGGAACTTCGCCGTCACTGAGAACCTCTTCAAAATCTCCGACTTCACCGATCGAAAGCGAATCCTGCGCCGGTGCTGCGGGACGCGGAGCTGCATTCTGATAGCCGCCCTGCTGGCCGTAGGCGCCGTTCTGCTGATAACCGCCCTGCTGGTATCCGCCCTGCTGACCGTAACCGCCGCCCTGATAGCCGCCGTTACCGCCCTGCTGACCGCCGGCATAATCGCCGCCGCCCTGTCCCTTCGACTCACCGAAGGAAACATTATCGGCCTGAACCTCCATGCTGTAGTGCTTGACACCGTTATTGTCGGTGTAATCATTGTTGCGGAGCGAACCCTCAACAATAATCATCTTACCCTTTGTAAAATAACGGGAAACAAACTCAGCCGTATTTCTCCAGCAGGTGATGTTGATGAAATCGGCCTGCCGCTCCTGATCCTTGCGGTAAGGACGGTCAACGGCAATGCGAATCCGGCAAACCGGAATACCGGAGGTCGTCTGCCGGAACTCGGGATCAGCGACGAGACGCCCCATTAAAATAACCTTGTTCAGCATACAGCGAACCTCCCTTTCGGTAAATTACTCCGTGACAGTGATCATGGAGCGCAGCACACCGTCTGTGATGTTCATGACACGATCCAACTCAGCCGGGAATTCCGGTGCGGATGTGAACTTCGCAACGATGTAGTATGCATCTGTCTCGTAGTTGATCGGATAAGCCAGCTTACGCTTACCCCATTCATCAACCTCGCCGAGCTCTGCATTCTTCTCGATGAGTGCCTTGAACTTGCTCCAGATCTCCTGGACAGCCTCCTCACCCTTGCTGATGCTGATGACGAGCATCAGCTCATAGCTTGCAGAAACCTTCGCCATGTTTGATACACCTCCTTTTGGATAAAGCCCGTCCGTTTACAGATTTCGGGCGGACAAGGAATCGGCATTACGCCTGATACGGAAAACCGTACCTGATTATTTTACCAGATTTCCGGCGATTTGTCAAGCCCTAAATCTAAAAAATTTTATTTCTGCCCTCGAAAATCATTGACGATATGCTCACCGGAGTAAATATATGTGTTCATCGGGAGAATCCAGTAGACATTCTCGCAGTCCGAATCAGTAATGAGAATATATTCCGCGTCTTCTTTCAGTAAATCATAGACATCCTTCGTGCATGAAACGGGCAGTCTGCCGGAAAAAAATGCAACATAGTCATTCTCGATCCGCTTTTTATCAAGCACTTTATATAATCCAACCTCCCAGTCTTTCTTATCGGCGCCGATCTGCTGCTGAATCTGTGAATCGTCGATCTCTGAAACCTGAGGGACAGGTTCTGTCTGTGTACGAGGGCGCTCATCGTTTTGCGGGATCGTGAGTCTGCCTGACAACGCACCCCACAGCAGAAAGCAACCCGCTGCGACAAACACGGCCGAAAACAGAATACCGATGAAATTTGCAAGCGTATTACTTTTTGAGCCGCTGTAATAGAACTCGTCCGGCATATTCGGATTGATGCGCAGCTCGGCATAATCCCCAACCTCCGCTGAGGGAGTGCGGCGGAAAATGCTGTTGACTGCTCGATAATGCTCGCCCTCATAATCATATTCAAAGACCTCGGCCGACTCAACATGGGAAGAATGACGGGAGCTGACAATCTTATGCACATAACCAATGCAGCACGCATCAACGGGCAGCCCATAGTCTGCACGGGAATGATACGCGGTACGGATCGCATACACCGTTGCGAACAGACCGGCTGCTGTAAACAAAGCGCCGCCCATGACAATGAACGCCGTCGGCTTGCCGATCCTGTCGCTCAGCAGTACCGGAACGATTACACATAGTCCTAACAGAATCAGGATCAGGCCGCTTCCCCGCACCAGCAGTCCGCGCTGCATAGGGGTTCCGGTCTTTCCGGTAATTAGTGATTTCAGTCCCAGCACGATAAAAACACAGCCGAATAATGCTACAGCAGCCAGGGGCTGTGAAGCAGCAGCTGAAATAAATACTCCGGCTACAACTACAAATATCAGTATGATCAACAGTGCGGTAACCCATGCCGGTTTCTTCGGTTCATTTGCTTTCATTTGGCGATGCCGCGCATAATTTGCCTGTATTATCTGTCGAACAACGCTTTTCTGCATCATTTTCTCGGTACTGAATGCCCAGCCCGGATATTCAGGATCAAAACGCAATGTGATCTCCTCCGTTCATTTCACGATATACAGTATTATATCATAAAAGCGTGAATTTGTCTACTCTATTATATTGATTCGATTGTAAA
>CAMOOV010000012.1 GCA_946621745.1 uncultured Ruminococcus sp. | reverse complement strand
AGCTTGCCAACTGGGAAGCAGGCGATATGAATGAGGACGGAAAGCTGGATGTCCGGGATCTGAGTTTGATGAAGCAGGCGCTCCTCAATCCGTAATGGTGTGTAGTTCGCACAATCGGGTGTATCCGCAAGTACGATCAGTTCAATCAAAAAACCTCCGCAGGAGCAATCTTGCGGAGGTTTTTACGATATATTCGTCTGCCTTTTTCTAATTTGGACAACCTTTGGTCAACTGGGTTACAATAAAATGCGCTGGACTACGCTGGGGGCACTTGATGTAATGTACTGTATTGTACGATTCTAAACAGTTTTCTCTGGTATGGGCAGCGGAGCAAAAAGCTAACTTTGTAACAGCATATAATGACGAAAAGTGCATGGAATACGGAAAAAATATAATAAGTGTTTCCGCTGCCTGGCCGCATATCGGAGGCCGGGCACTGCCCGGTTTTAGCATAAAACAGGGCGGCTGTCAATCTATGAAAAAAAGAAGACTCCCGCAGGAGCCTTCATAAGTATATGCGATTATTTTTCGAGCGCCGCAAATGCGTTGTCAACCGTTTCCTTTTCGCAGGGCTTGGTGAACAGCGATACGACCGGAACAATGATGATCGAAAGGATCATCAGCAGTGCGCCGGCATTGATCGGCGATGCGAGATTGAGCGGCAGCGATGCAGCCCACTTGATGAAATCGCCGAAGCTGTCCTTGAAGAATGTGAAGATGCACATATGCGCGACAGTCGAGATCACGCCGAGTGCGAAGCTCACCCAGACAGCGGCCTTTGTCGTCTTTTTGCTGAACAGTCCCCAGAGGAACGGGCCGAGGAATGAGCCGGAAAGCGCGCCCCACGAATAGCTCATCAGCGTGGTGATCGCAGCGTTCTTGTTCATTGCGATGATGACGGAGAGCAGCAGGAAGAACAGGATCAGCACACGCATCGTGACGAATTCCTTTTTGTCATCCATTTTGCCCTTGGAGGCCGGACGGATCAGGTCATGCGTCAGCGTGGTCGAGGAGGTCAGCACGAGCGCGGAAAGCGTCGAGAGCGATGCGCTCAGCACCAGCACAACGACCAGACCAATCAGCAGCGGCGGCAGCGCCGTCTGGAGCATATTCGGAACCATTGCATCGAATTCGAGCTTGCCGTTCGAGAGCTTCTGAATGACATTCGTGCCGAGACCTTCACCGGCTTCCGTCGTATTGAACAGACGGGTGAAGCCGCCGAGCATATAGCAGCCGCCGGAGACGATCAGGCAGAAAACAGTCGAGATCACGAGACCGCGCTTGATATCCTTTTCGTCGCGGATCGCATAGAATTTATGCGTCATCTGCGGCAGTCCCCATGTGCCGAGCGAGGTCAGGATGACAACGCCGAACAGGTTGACCGGATCCGGGCCGAACAGCGATGCGAGCTTGCCGTCGGGCACAGCAGTGATCGTTTTCAGCATATCGACCGATGCACCGAAGCCGCCGTTATAATTGAGAACGCAGACAACAACTGCGGTGATGCCGACGAGCATGATCATGCCCTGAATGAAGTCATTGACCGCCGTTGCGGAGTAGCCGCCGAGGACGACATAGATCGCGCTCAGCACGGCCATTGCGATCATGACATACTGATAGGCGTTCGGGGAGGTGAGGTTGAATGCCATTGCGAACAGGCGCGAGAGGCCGTTGTAGACCGATGCGGTGTAGGGGATCATGAACAGGAAGACGATGACCGCAGCCGTCGTTTTGAGTGAGGAGCTGCCGTAGCGCTTCATGAAGAAATCCGGCATGGTCTTTGCGTCGAGGTGCTTGGTCATCAGGCGGGTGCGCTTGCCCAGCACCGCCCAGGCGAGCGTGGCACCGATCAGCGCATTGCCGACGCCGATCCATGCGGCGGAGATACCGTAGCCCCAGCCGAACTGTCCGGCATAGCCGATGAACACGACCGCGGAAAAATACGCGGTGCCGAATGCGAATGCGGTCATCCACGGGCCGATCTTGTTGCCGCCGAAGACGAAGTCATCGACGCTTTTGGTCTTTCTGGAGGTGATGATGCCGATCAGGATCATGACGGCAGCATAGACCACCACAACGACCATTGTGATGATTTGCGAAGTTGACATGGGATGAATCCTCCCTTATAATAATAGTATGCGGGAGCCGGCAGAACGCTTTCACGCTTTTTGACTGCACAGCTTTAACGCGACAAAGCAATTATAGCACATGAAAGCCGATTTGTCAAGCCCTGTGCGGCATTCGGGCGAAAAATCACGAAAATACGCCTGTCGAAACCGCCCGTTTGAGCGGAATATACAACTTATCGTATTATCAAAGCCCCTGAAAGGATATAATCGCACAGTCACAGCATCGTCACAGGAGGAATACCGTAGTTTCATAAGCCTTACAAAAATTTGGAAGTGTTGCACAAAATTATACAACCAAAATATACAGTTCCGCCAAAGTTTCAAAAAGGGCTTTACAAGAATTAAAAGTTGTATTATAATGTAGGTAGTGAGAAAACTGTGCTATTCAGCACGGAATATCTCAGGAAGTATATACGGACTGTATAACACGAATGAACGCCGGAATCAGACCTCCGATCCTGCCCCAATTGCACGGGAGCAAGGGCGGATCAGAGCAAATTTCAGCGCGTTTGTTATGTGGACAGCCGTATCCGCACTACCGCAATATAAATGCGGCTCGTACTGGCTGCGT
Organism: uncultured Ruminococcus sp.; assembly: GCA_946621745.1. GTDB lineage: Bacteria > Bacillota > Clostridia > Oscillospirales > Ruminococcaceae > Firm-04. Next base: position 25,250 of record CAMOOV010000012.1, on the reverse strand, counting down.
TTATATATAAAAAAACGGGAGGGTTTTTTATATGCGCAAAACAACCAAAATGATCGTTGCGAGCCTTATGGCGGCTGTGACGATCGCACCGGCATTTGCCAGCATTGCGCCGATGACCGTATCGGCCGGCCAGGTGCTCGGTGAAACCTCGTTCGATCACAAGGCGCTGCCGTGGCACACCTGTGAGTCGAGCCCTGCAAAGCAGAACTTCAAGATTGAGGACGGCGCTTTCCATGTCACTATTCTCAACGCGAAGGGCGCTGACAATGCAAAGTGGGACCTCCAGTTCAGACACAGAAACCTGAACTTCAAGTCCGGTCACACCTATCAGGTCAGCTTCAAGGCAAAGGCAAAGAGAACCGGTATGCAGCTCTGCTCCAAGATCGGTGACATCAGCGGTAAGGAAGAGTACTTCGACCTGAAGCCGGAAGGCTTCGTAATGGGCCCGCACATGGGCGGCGGCGGCGCAGGCTGGGGCAGCCCGGTTCAGCTGACCACGGAGTATCAGACCTTCTCCGGCACATTCAAGCCGACACAGGATCTGGAAGCTGTTGAGTGGGCATTCCACTATGCATACGGCGGCAACGGCGAAGGCGGCAACGCTGAGGACGGCGACGAGATCTGGTTCGATGATATGTCCATCATCTGCGAGACCTGCGGCGACGGCCCGTGGAGCCCGGACAAGTGCGACGCTGATCCGACCAACTCCTACGGTGCAATCACCCGTGATTACAGCGCAAGAGGCAATGAGAAGATGGCAACCTCCGACGGTACGTCTGAGGGCGATCTGATCAACTACATCTCCGTCAACCAGATCGGTTACTATCCGGAGCTTGCAAAGGTTGCAACCCTCGGCGATAACTCCGGTGATATCCTCTACGGCGCATCCACGATCAGCCTCTCCGGTACCTATGACTGGGAGCTCGTTGCTGCATCCAGCGGCGAAGTTGTTGCAACCGGCAAGACCTCTGCTGTTACACATGATGCAGACTCTGACGATAATATCGCGAAGATCGACTTCTCCGACTACAAGACCCCGGGCAGATACTATCTGAGAATAAAGGGTCAGAAGTGGAGATCCTTCGAGTTCAATATCGGCGATAACATCTACACCGATACTTCTCACAATATGCTGACCAACGCGCTGAACTACTTCTATCAGAACCGTTCCGGCTGCGATATCGAAGGCGCATACATCACCTCCGGTGACAAGAAAACGCTCGCTCACGAGGGCGGCCACAAGACCGATACGGCTGATGTCCAGAAGATCTGGAAGAATGAGTACGCAAGCATCGACGAGGCAACCGGTACCTACAAGTCCTCCAGCATCACCGCTACCGGCGGCTGGTACGATGCAGGTGACCACGGTAAGTATGTTGTTAACGGCGGTATCTCCGTCTGGACGCTCCAGAATATGTATGAGAGAGCGACCTTTGCAGATTCCACCAAGAAGAAGTTCGAGAACGGCTCCGGCATCTGCGTCATTCCGGAAACGGACAACAAGGTTCCGGATGTCCTCGATGAGTGCGCATATGAGCTTGACTGGATCGCAAAGATGAAGGTCGAGGCTTCTGAGCCGACATGGGGCGCACAGGCTGGTATGTACTACCACAAGCTCCACGACCACAAGTGGACCGGCCTTGCAACCAGACCGTGGGATTACGAGACCGAGTGGAAGACCACCCGTATCGTGAAGCCGCCTACATTCGCTGCAACCCTGAACTACGCAGCTTGCGCAGCACAGGCAGCAAGACTCTGGGAGCCGTATGATTCCGCAAAGGCTGAGAAGTATCTCACCAGCGCGATCGAGGCTTATGAGGCATACGAGAAGAACTACTATCCGGCTGACATGACCGAAAAGACACATCCGGATCTGAACTGCCCGTGCCCGGCTGAGGAGCTGAATGAGAAGTCTCTGTATGCTCCGATGTGGCACGCAAAGGGCGGCGGCCCGTACGGTGACAACGAGGTCAGAGACGATGCTTACTGGGCAGCGTGCGAGATCTTTGTCTCCGGTAAGATCATGGGCAACGACAAGGCTGCTGCATACGACAAGAAGATGGAAGAGTACAAGGAAGCATATCTTGCTCCGGAAAGAATCACCGGCGGTGAGAACAAGGACGGCTCCTTCACGATCTTCAACTGGGGCAACACTGCTTCCGCAGGTTCCCTCACCCTCGCACTCCACAAGGATCTGCTCTCCAAGGAGAATGCAACCAAGCTGTCTGCTTCTATCGCTGAGTCTGCTGATGCCTACATCGCAGAGGAAGAAAAGCAGGGCTACGGCATTCCGTACAAGTATGACGGCAAGGGCTACAACGATCCGAACAACCTCGATCCGTCGATCATCATCAACGGCTACGAGTGGGGCTCCAACTCCATGGTTATCAACAACCTGATCGCAATGGCTTATGCTTATGACGCAACACAGGATGTTAAGTATCTGAACGGTGTTGTCACAGGTATGGACTACCTGCTCGGCAGAAACCCGCTGTCCTTCTCCTTCATTACCGGTTACGGTACATACCACGAGAAGAACCCGCACCACAGATATTGGTCCTATGAGCTGGATAAGACTCTGCCGATGGCTCCGGATGGTGTTCTGTCCGGCGGTCCGAACGCAGGCCTCCAGGATCCGTATGTCCGCGCACTGGGCTTCGAGCCTGGCAAGTCCACCAACCCGTCTCAGAGATGCTTCGTTGACTCCATCGAGGCATGGTCTACCAACGAGGTTACCATCAACTGGAACGCTCCGCTTGCATGGATCGTTGAGTTCCTGCAGGATAAGGATGTAGAGTACAAGTTCCCGAAGAACGGTGAGACTCCGCATAATCCCGATGATCCGGGAACCGACGATCCCGATTGGGGTAATGTTGACTGCTCAAAAGGGGAAACTCCCAATGAGCGCGTGGATGTTTCCGATGTTGTTCTGCTTGCTCGCTATCTCAATGAAGATACGGGTGCGGAAATAAGCACGCAGGGTAAGAAGAATGCTGATGTTAACGCTTCCGGCACTCCGGATATGCCTGACATGGGCAAGATTCTGAAGTTCGTTGCAAAGCTCATTCCGTATGAGTCTCTCGGCACGACCAAGGATAACTAATCCAATCCAATAACGATTATGGGCGCATCAATTTGATGCGCCCTCGTTATTTTCTGTTGTGGTGACGGCTGTCGGTTCGGCGGAATCAGTGGCGGCGTCCGTTGTCACGGTTTCAGCCGGTGCAGTTGTGACGGCGGACTCCGCAGCTACGGTATATGATGTGAATGTCAGCTTGAGCGGCTGCGAGGGAAGATCGAAAACCAGCGGTTCGCCGGAATCCGCAAAGGTCAGCGTATAGGCACCGCCCGCGCATTCGCCGCGGTTGATCCATGATCCGTCCTCCTGCTGCGTACAAACCAGCGGTTCGGCCGCTGCGGCATTGTCGAGCGTTTCCGTGACATAGAGCAGCATATTTTTTGCGCCGAGCGCCGATTTCGGGACCGTGAACGCCAGTCCCTTATAGCTTGCGCTGACGGCATCGCCGTCAAAGGTCAGCACGACACCGGCGAGCGATGCGGGTTCGGAGAATGTTGCCTCCCAGAGAGAATCCGCACAGCGCGTCAGCTCCAGCGCGGCTTTCTGGCCGTCCGCGTATTCCATTTCCGCCTGTGCCGAGAAGCTGGGATCGCGCTTCGGTGTGAATGAGCCGGATTGCTCCGCACCGGCACAGGCAGTCAGCAAAATGCACGCAGGTACACAAAAAATGAGGGCAGTCCTTCGGCAAATCCATCGTCTCATAATAAAGCCTCCATGAAAATGAATTGCTTTTTGACGACCGTTGATTTACCGAGGAATGCCCTCATTCCGTATTATTCATATTCCGCGAACAGCATCGGCAGCTGATTGATCATGTCGCTCGGCAGCATGGCGCGCCGCGAATACTCTGCCGCCGCGCAGTCGCCCGCAAGCCCGTGCAGATAGACACCCGCGATTGCGGCGTTCTCCGGTGAAATATGCTGCGCTGTCAGGCTGGCGATCATGCCTGCAAGGATATCGCCGCTGCCGCCCTTGCTCATGCCGGAGTTACCGGTTGTGTTGATATGCGCGTGCTCCGCCGTTGCAACGATCGTGCCTGCACCTTTCAGGACAACGACCGTGTTCGGGAACCGCGTCGCAAGGCGCTTCGCCGCGGTCATGCGATCCTTCTGCACCTCCTCGACCGAGCAGTGCAGCAGCCTTGCCATTTCGCCGGGATGCGGCGTCAGCACGACCGTTGATTTCGCCTTGTGTAATATATCTATGCTCGGAGCAATCGCATTTAGACCGTCCGCGTCCAAAATGATTGGGCATTCGAGCAGCGGAATCAGTGATGTGACCGCCTGCCGCAGTGCCTCGGACTGGCCGAGTCCGCAGCCGATCAGTACGCAGGTCGCCTGCTTTGCATAGTCGAGAATCGCCGGAACGGCCTGCTGTGTGAGCTTGCCGTCGTAATCAGTCGGCAGGGGGAGCATGGTCGCTTCCGGTGCCTGCGCGATCAGCAGCCGGCAGACATCAATATCCGATGCCAGACAGAACAGGCCGACACCGCAGCGCAGTGCCGCTTTTGATGCAAGAATCGCAGCGCCGGGCATATTGCGGGAGCCGGAGACGCACATCAGTTTGCCGAACATCCCTTTATGCGCCTGACTCGGCCGCGGCGGCAGCAGCTCCGGAATATCGGTGTTGGAAATGTGGTGAACCGGATAGGACAGCTCGGCAAAGGCAGCTGCCGGAATGCCGATATCAACGAGCATGATTGCGCCGCAGTATTCCGAAAGCGGCGTGAGAAACAGCCCGGTCTTGGCTGCGCCGAATGTGATCGTGATATCGCAGTGCGGTGTACCCTTTGCAACACCGCCGCTCAGACCGTTTCCGCCGCTGGGAATATCGACAGCGATGCATTTTTTCTCAGGATCTGCTTCGATTTCCGCAAAGACCGACTGCACGAACGGGCTAAGCTCTCCGCGGAATCCGATGCCGAAAATTCCGTCTGCGATCAGCCTGTGCTTCCGGACTGCTTCAAGGATCGCCTCCTGATCCTCCAGAACGGCGATGTCCTTCATCATTTTATACTTCGCGTAGGCCGTGCGCGTTTTCGGTACGCCACCGATCAGGCAGACTGTTACCGTGAACTGCGGTGCAAGCAGGCGCGCTGCGGTGAAGCAGTCACCGGCGTTGTTGCCGTTGCCGCAGAGCAGCAGAATCTCTTTGACACCCATCTCGACGGCGATCCGGACAAGATGCTCCGCGAGTCCCTTTCCGGCATTCTCCATCATCTGATCGTAGGTCACACCGGACTGATCGGCGGTGTTTTCGAGCTTCATCATTTCAAGCGGTGTTACGAGCTGCATTGTAAGATTCCTCCGGATTATTCAGCAGATTCGTTGTTTTGCGGATCCCAGCGAAAGCCGAGCGTTCGCGGCATATGCTTTGTCAGATAGAGCAGGATGTCATCGTTCGGTGTCCAGATCAGGCGTGTCTGACCAAGCTCCGGATGGTCAAAATCCGCATAAAAAGCGGTCTCGTCCTGTGCGGTGCAGGCGAGGACAAGTGTCATCGAGGGCGAGGGCTGCGGTGCCTCACGCAGATTGCCGAATGCCGTGAATTTCATGGTTGATATGCTCATCATCGGCTTGCGCCGGCTCTCCGCGAGGATCTTCGTCACCTCCAGCTCGTCGCCGGAAATGATGTATTCATATTCGATGCGGTTCTGTGTCCACAGATACCATGTGCCGAAGCCGGCGATCAGTGCAGGCAGCAGCAGAATAAAGCGGCCGGTCAGCAGCGCACCGAGCGTGACGATCGCCGTCAGCACGGAGCCGCCGATGAGGATGCCTGCCTTCTTGCCTTGATTGTCGAGTCTGGGAACGATAAGCTCCCGATAATCTGAACCGAGCATAATTGTTTCCTTTTCTGTGAGATTTCAGGCGCCCGTCTTCGCGGCGCGTTCCTGATCGTGAAATGTTTTTTTGCGTTTATACATGAGCTGATCGGCGCGGTCAAAGAGTGCGACGGATGTTTCGAGACCGTCGAATTCCGCCGTACCGTAGCTGAATGTGATCGTTTCATCCATGAATTCATAGCGAATTGCTGAGAATGCATTGAGCGCATCCTGCATGATTTCCTCTGCCTGCTGATATCCGCAGCGGAAAATCACTGCGAATTCCTCACCGCCGTAGCGGAACACATCGCCGTGCTGCCCGCAGATGTGGTGCAGCGTATCTGCAAGCGCAATCAGAACAATATCGCCGTTCGCGTGGCCGTAGGTATCATTGACCTGTTTGAAGCTGTTGATATCAGCGATTGAGACACAGAGCGGCTGCTTTGTCCGGTTTGATTCCGACATCGCATCGTCGAGCATCGGATAAAAGCTGCCGTGATTGAGCAGGCCGGTCATCGCATCGCGGTTGAGGCGCGCACGGATCTCGGTGATATCGTCAAAGGTCAGCAGCTTGCCGTGCTGTCCCTCGCCGTTGCTCCATTCGGTGATCTTCCGCTGATAGGAGGCGGAGCCGACCTGAATGGATGCAAATTCCTCGGAGCAAAGCTGTTTGAGATCGAGCTTATGCGTGCGGACAAGCGGTGTGCCGAGCGCGGGAATGATCTGCATGGCCTTGCGGTTCGCATAGATCAGACGGTTATCGCCGTCGAGAAAGATCAGGCCGGTCGCCATGTTTTGCAGTATTTCCTCTTTGTTGAGCAGGCCGTAGCGGAAGATCGAGAGTGTGACGCAGAGCGCACCGATCATGACACCGATCGTGCTGATATCGAAGCCCCTTGTCCAGCCGGAGAGATAGATCATCAGCGAAAGAAAGGGGATGAAGCTCGCCGCGAGCAGGATTGTATTGTTTTTCTTTTCGCGCCGCCGCAATCGCGGCCGCTGATAGAGACAGAAGCTGATATAGATCATCGCGAGCAGTGTATTATACGCGATGTACAGATAATATGCGGGGCCGGGGACGATGTGCAGCAGCCCGTCCGGGCCGAGGGAGATATCCTGATAATAGAGCCCGCTGCGTTCGCAGGTAAAGACGAGATAGAGCGTGATGATCGGTACAAGATATATGAAAATCTGCCAGAGCTTCGCGACCTTGACTTCATAGAACCGCACCGCCAGCATCAGCAGCAGCGGATTGACAAAGACCTTTCCGATATAGCCGAATTTCACCGCGTCGATTTTCGCGGCAACGCCGGGCGTTCGCAGCTCGACATAATAGGACAGCATTGTGAGAATCGAACAGAACAACCCCAGCACAGCATATTCGCGCAGAGATGTTTCATGCGTATCCAGCAAAATCATAATGACCGCGGCGCCTGTCATCGCAAGACCGATGATCAGCGTCACGGACATCACTGTCATTGCCACAGATTCCCCTCCCTTCCCGTGTTATCACATACCTATATATATCATACCACAGTTTCGGCAAAAAGTCAACGAATCAGTGCGTTTTTTTGTCGGCACTGCCCGGCGGGTAGAACCCGCAGCCAATTCCTAAAGTTCTCCGGAAGCGAACGGAAACAGAATGAGATGTTTCCAGACCGTAAAATAGGCGCGGCCAGCGCCGTAACAGCGACAACTCTGATATGCTCCGCAAAACGGTGCCGTAGGATAACGGCTGTCGGCACTGCCGGCTGGGCACTGCCCGTTATTGGCGATGATATGTCATAAATCCGGTTGTTTCAGATATTGCAAATTCGTCAGATATCTGTATAATTAGAGTATAGGGCAGACCGGATGCGCTGCCCGTATAGAATGGGGGGAATCATATGAAAAATTATCAGAAAAAACTTGCGGCCGTGCTGAGCGGCATGATGCTGCTTGCAGGAACAGTTTCGCTCCTGCCGGAGAACCGCGCATTTCCGTCCGTCAGCATGACGGTCTCTGCGGCGGAGGAGGATCTGCCGTGGGCGACCTATCTCAAAAATTCGGCGGACTGGTTCGGCACATCCGAAGCGACAAAGGTCGCGGATCAGTGCATTCAGTATCAGGTCGCAAATGAGGGCGGCTGGCAGAAGGGTATGCTGACCTCGCATACCGGCGACTGGGCGCATTCGACGATCGACAACGATGCAACGACCTCGCAGATCCGCTTTCTGATGCGCACCTACAATGCGACAAAGCAGCAGAAATATCTCGACTGCGCGATGCGCGGCGTTGACTGCCTGTTCAAAATGCAGTACAGCAACGGCGGCTGGATGCAGTGTCTCAATACGCCCGGCACCTATCATGCGCATATCACGCTGAATGATGCTGCGTATATTCATGTGCTGGAGATCATGAACGAAATGTCGAAGAAATCCGGCGACTTCACGGCGGTCAGCGATGCCTATGCGCAGAAGGCGGCGGCGTCGCTCGAAAAGGGCATCCAGTGTCTGCTGGATATGCAGATCAGCGTCGGCGGCCGGAAAACCGCATGGTGCCAGCAGCATGACGAAAATACGCTTGCACCGGCATCGGCACGCGCCTATGAGCTGCCGTCGATCTGCACGAGCGAGAGCGCGGGCGTCATCACATTCCTTTACAATTACGCAAAGGCGAATCCTGACCGCAAGGACATTGTACGCTCGGTGAATGCCGCGATCGAATGGTTCAAAAAGGTCACGCTCTACGGCATCAAATTCGTCAAGCAGGGTGATGACAAGGTCGTCGTGCAGGATGCAAATGCCGATCCGCTCTGGGCGCGGTTCTACACGCTCGATACCGAGGTACCGATGTTCTCTGACCGCGACAGCAAGGTCTATTACGATGTCGCGCAGATCAGTCAGGAGCGGCGAACCGGCTATGCGTGGTACGGCAACTGGGGCAAGAATATCATAAAGCTCGCACTGCTGCCGGATGACGGCTCTCCCGTTCAGCCGGAACAGCCGGAGCAGCCGGTACAGAAGCCGGAATATTCCGGAACGCTGATCTCAAAGCTCGTTGTCAATGATACCGATAACGGCGGCAGTTGGAGCATTGCGCCGGATTTCGGCACCGGCAGCAAAATTTACGGCGACCGCGATTATACGGTTACCGCCGAAGGAAACGGCGTCGGCACAGGCGGAGAACAGATTCGCACGGCCTGCGATTCCAAGAAGTATTCCGGCGATCTGGCGGCGCTGACGGCGGCGGAGGATCTGAAGCTGAATATTTATCTGGATCAGCGCGTGCTTCAGAGTCTCACACAGGAACAGCTCAGCACAAGCTGGCTGAAGGACTATGTGCATATGCGGACGCAGGTGTTCAGCTCGAACGGCGAGGAATTCACGGTCTTCACTCGCGATGTGAAGAAGGGCGAGACTGTGACGCTCGGCAGCAATTTCACCTCGCAGAACTGCGTGAACTATTTCGCGGCGGTTTACCCGGTGATTGCGGAGACAACCACCACGACCGCCGAAGCAACAACCACAACCGTTACGACTGCGACAACGACCGTGACAACGACCGGGACAGTCTCCGAAACAACCGCGACAACGACTGCGGCGGCTGTGAAGCGGACAATGCCGGGCGATGCGGACTGCTCCGGCGATGTCGATGTGTCCGATGCAGTGCTGCTGGCGCGGTATCTCGGAGAGGATGACACGGCGGTGATTACCGCCGTCGGCAAGCTGAATGCGGACTGCGACGGCGTGATCGGACTGACCAATGATGACGGAACTATGATTTTGCAATATGTTGCAAAACTCATCCGTGAATTCCCGGACTTTGTTCAGATTGTCGAAATCCACTGACGCCGCTTGACAATTCTGCCGGAATCAGGTATACTGTTATAGGATTGCAAGCGGAACCGGCCGGTTCTCACCGTCAGCATGAAGCAAAACGGTAATCTGAATCATGGAAATAACGACCGCTTTTTGCGGCATTCAGAACATGAGCAGAGAGAGCAGCTGGATATCCGGATGCTCTCTCTGCTTTATTGTTTATGAGATCATGAATGGAGGTGCTTTGCCATTAGCAAGCAGGAACTGCAAATCAATGAGGAGATCCGTGACCGCGAGGTACTGGTGATCGACGCGGACGGCGAGAAAAAGGGTGTGATGTCCGCAAAGGACGCACAGAAGCTCGCATACGATCAGAGTCTCGATCTGGTCAAGATCGCGCCGCAGGCGACGCCGCCGGTCTGCCGCATCATGGACTACGGCAAGTATTGCTTTGAACAGCAGAAGCGCGAAAAGGAAGCACGGAAGAATCAGCGTGTTGTTGAGATCAAGGAGATCAGAATGTTCTCTGCGATTGATACCCACGATTTTGAAACCAAGGTCGCACAGGGCAAGAAATTCCTTCAGGGCGGCGACAAGGTCAAGGTTTCGGTGCGGTTCCGCAAGCGTGCGATTGCACATCCGCATCTCGGCGAGGAACTGCTTGAGAAATACCGCGAGGGACTCGGCGATATCGCCGTCGTCGATAAGCCGCCGAAAATGGAGGGCAGAGCGATCGTGATGTTCGTTTCCCCGAAGCAGACCAAGCCGGAAAAGGGCGATAAGGGTGCCAAGAAGCAGAAGCCGCAGCAGGCACCGGAGACAAAGGCTCCGGCAGCAGAGGAAAAGACAGAACAGGAAGCATAATGTGATATGCAGCGCGAACTGATGCAGCATCCGCTGTGCGGCGCGATCATATACAAAGAAAATTCAAGGAGGACGAATCCATGGCAGCCGTTAAGGTTAAGAAGATTAAGGTTAAGACGCACTCCGGTGCAAAGAAGCGTTTCCAGGTCACCGGCACCGGAAAGGTCAAGTTCCAGCACGCATACAAGCGTCACCGTCTCGTCTCGAAGGACCGCAAGGTCAAGCGCATTGCGAGAAACGCAGGCGTGGCCGGCAGTGCAAATGCACCGACGATCCGCGAGATGGTTCCGTACAAGTAATCCGGGACCGCAGCACATCGAACTGAATACTCGGCCGCTGCGGCGGCACGGAATGATTTTTACGGAGGTATAAGAACATGGCTCGTATTAAGGGCGCAATGATGACGCGCAAAAGAAGAAATAAGGTTCTGAAGCTCGCGAAGGGCTACTGGGGCAGCAAATCCAAGCACTTCAAGATGGCGAAGCAGGCCGTCATGAAGTCCGGTCAGTATGCATACATCGGCAGAAAGCAGAATAAGCGCTTCTTCCGCAGACTGTGGATCACCCGTATTTCTGCTGCCTGCAAGCTGAACGGCATGAACTATTCCACATTCATGAACGGCTGCAACAAGGCCGGAATCACGCTGAACCGCAAGATGCTCTCCGAGATTGCGATTCATGATCCTGCCGGCTTCACCGCGATCATTGAAAAGGCAAAGGCAGCACTGTAATGCATGATATCAAACACGCTCTCTCGGAATCGTCAGAGCGTGTTTGTGTTTGTTATACGAATCCCGAAAAATAACATAGACAAGACGGCAAGATGAAATTCTGCCATGCAAGGGAGTCTGACGCAGCATGACGGAATTTCAGCTGACGGATGTCTATGGAATTTTAAGAGATTCGTATTATGAGGTTCCGGAAAGGGGGCGTGCGCATGGCACAGCAGGCAGGTGCGAACAATAAGACCGTGAAGCGCTTTGCATCCCTCAACCGCAGCAGAGCATTCCGCGAGAAAAACGGGATGTTCCCGCTGGAGGGCTTCCGCCTTGTCAGCGATGCCGTGCGGTCGGGGATCCGGCTCGGCGCGCTGCTCCTGACAGAGAATGCCGCTGAGCAGTACGGCGATGCGCTGCGGGATGCAGCACCCGCGCAGCAGACCTTCCTCATCGCGGAATCGTCTGCAAGGGAGATCGCCGATACCGAGAACGCACAGGGCGTTTTCGCGATCGCGGAAATGCTGCCGGAAACGGATATTCTGCCGCAGGCCGGCGACCGGTGCATGATGCTGCATCATGTGCAGGATCCCTCCAATCTCGGCGCGATCCTACGGACGGCGGAGGCGCTCGGCACGGATGGGCTGTATCTGTATCACTGCTGCGACCTCTACAATCCCAAGACGATCCGCAGCAGCATGGGCGCGCTGTTCCGCATCAGCGTGCGGCGGCTGCCTGATACGGAATGCTTTTTTGAGCGGTGCAGAGCGGTCGGTCTGCCGACCTGTGCCGCAGTTGTGGACAGGGATGCGCAGCTGCTCGGCAGCTTTGATTTTACGGGCGGCGCGGCCGTCCTGATCGGCAATGAGGGGAACGGTCTGCCGCCGGAGATCACGGCGGCCTGCTCGGATCGGCTGACGATCCCGATGTCGCCGGATTCCAATTCGCTGAATGCGGCGATGGCAGCGGGGCTGTTTCTCTGGGAGATGCGAAGAGCATCAGCAACAGAAAAGGGTATGTAACTTTTCGGGTGGTCGGCAAATTATGGTTAGAACAAATAGTTTGGATGGTGCCCATATAAAAAAGTTTCGCTCAAGCCGTTTCAAAGGCTTGCGGGATTCCAAAGGGCAGAGCCCTTTGGTCGCTCTCCGCAGAGAGCGAAACTCCCCAGCGTTCAAGAGCTCGCGGGCTTGGGCGCCTGCGATAGAGGCGCCCATTCTTCAATAGCATCGCGAAGCGATACCTTTTTATAACCGTTTCAAACCACCTTTTTTGTCAGGGAATCCACTCAAATCTTTATGAACCTCATCATGAATCCGACCGGAAAAGGACGGTGATCGCATGGAGATCTGTCACGGCGAACAGCCGGAAATGATGCGATATTGGGTATGGCTCGCGCAGGTATTCGGTGCGGGCAGCACGAAGCTGCTCTCCTTTCTGCCGGATGCCGAATCGCCGCAGGAGATCTGTGAGGCTGTCCGCGGGAGCCGGCAGGCAGAGCTTTCCGTGCAGCAGCGCACAGAAAGCCGGAGATTTACACTCGACGATGCGGACAGAATTATCCATTACTGCCGCAGCAGCGGGATTGAATTGCTCCCGATCAACAGCAGCCGCTATCCGGGCGTGCTGCGGAGCATTCCGTCACCTCCGGTGCTGCTGACAGCGTGCGGAAATTTAGATTTGCTTGACAATCCGCTGAGTCTTGCGGTCGTCGGCACGCGGCATCCCTCGCCCTATACGGAGCGAGTGACATCCGCAATGGTCGGGCCGCTTGCGCAGCAGGGATTTACGATCGTCAGCGGCTTTGCGATCGGTGTTGACAGCATCGCGCACCGCGCAGCCCTTGACAGCGGCGGCTCAACGATTGCCGTGCTGGGCTGCGGCATCAATGTGGATTATCCGCGTGGCAATGACGCATTGCGCAGCCGGATGATCAGCAGCGGCGCGGGACTTCTGCTCTCGGAATATCTGCCGGGCACACAGGCGTATCCGGCGAATTTTCCGCGCAGGAACCGCATTCTCAGCGGCCTGAGCTATGCGACGGCCGTGATGGAGGCGGCGATGCGCAGCGGCTCGCTCCTGACGGCGCAGTGCGCGGTCGAGCAGGGGCGCTATCTCTACTGCGTACCGCCTGCCGATCTGTTTGATGACCGGTACAGCGGCGTGATCCCGCTTCTGCGGGACGGTGCGATTCCGCTGATGAACTATAAGGACATCCTGCTGGCATTTTACAGCAAGGTGCCGCAGTATATTTCACTGGAAAATGCCGTTCAGCCGTCGCGGTCGCTGATCTTCGCGGAGGACAGAAAGCCGCCGGCGGCAGCGGATACGAAAAAGCCGAAGCCTGCGGCCAAGCCGGAAACGGCGGATTTCGCAGAGATCCCGCCGGAGCCGCCGCAAACAGCAGTATCGGCGCAGACAGCTCCGGCAGAAAAGGAAGCGCCGCTGCCGGATTCGGAATCCGGACAGGCGATCGTTTCCTATCTGCGCGCACACGGCGATGTGTATGCAGACGATATCGCGGCAGCGCTGGACATGGATCTGTCACTGCTGCTGAGTGAACTGACAATGCTGGAGCTGGACGGATTTGTGGAATCGCTGTTCGGGAAGGTCTACCGCGCCCTCCCCACAGTGTAAAATTGCAATGCAATCATGATGCGGATGCCCTCAGCGAAGGGCAGATCGGCGGGAGTGCCGAACGGGAAGGATAGAGATATGTCAGAACTTGTAATCGTGGAGTCGCCTGCAAAGGCCAAAACCATTCAGAAATATCTGGGCAGCGGCTTTGAGGTCGTTGCCTCTATGGGTCATGTGCGTGATCTGCAAAAATCGAAGCTCAGTGTGGATATTGAGCATGATTTTACGCCGACCTATATCGAAATGAAGGACAAGGAAGCCGTCATCAAGGATCTCAAATCGCGGGCGAAAAAGAGCAGCCGCGTCTGGCTCGCAACGGACCCTGACCGCGAGGGAGAAGCGATCTCGTGGCATCTGGCGCAGATCCTCGGTCTGGATATCACGCAGGAAAACCGCGTGGAATTCAACGAGATCACAAAGACCGGCGTGCAGGCGGGTATGTCGCATCCGCATAAAATTGATTTGGATCTGGTCAATGCACAGCAGGCACGGCGCATCCTTGACCGCATCGTCGGCTATCAGCTCAGCCCGTTTCTCTGGCGCAAGATCCGCAGAGGACTTTCCGCCGGCAGAGTGCAGTCGGTCGCGGTGCGTCTGGTCGTGGACAGAGAAAACGAGATCCGCGCATTCCAGCCGCGTGAATACTGGACGATCGACGCGAAGCTGACCGCGAAATCCTCGCGCAAGGTCTTTGCTGCGCATCTCGCAGAGGTGGACGGCAAAAAGGCAGAGCTTGCCAGCGGTGCAGAGGCGGATGCGATCCTGCAATCGCTGGAGGGCGCGGATTTCATCGTAAAATCGGTGAAAAAGCGCGTCACGAGCCGTCAGCCGGCGCCGCCGTTCATCACCTCGACGCTCCAGCAGGAGGCTTCCCGCCGCATGGGATTTCAGGCGCGCCGCACGATGAAGGCCGCGCAGGAGCTTTACGAAGGCGTGGAGATTCCGGAGATGGGTGCAGTCGGTCTCATCACCTATATGCGTACCGACAGCCTGCGCATTTCCGATGAAGCAAAGGCGGCAGCGGCGGATTATATCCGCGGCGCATACGGCAAGCAGTATCTCCCCGCATCTCCGCGCACCTTCAAGACGAAAAAGGGCGCACAGGATGCGCATGAAGCGATCCGCCCGACCATGCCGAATCTGACGCCGGATCAGGTGAAAAACAGCCTGACGACCGATCAGTATAAGCTCTATAAGCTGATCTGGGAGCGCTTCATTGCAAGCCAGATGGCAAACTGTCAGCTCGACACGGTCTCTGCGGAGATCACCGCGAACAACTGTCTGTTCCGCGCATCGGGCTACAGCGTGAAATTCGACGGCTTTACGAAGCTCTATGAGGAAGCCAAGGACGGCGCACAGAACGATGAGGACAACAAGGAGCTGCCGCCGCTGACCGAGGGCGATCCGCTGAAGGTCAAGTCGATCGGCGGCAATCAGCACTTCACGCAGCCGCCCTCCCGCTATACCGAGGCGACGCTCATCAAGGCGCTTGAAGAAAACGGCATCGGCAGACCGAGTACCTATGCGGCGACGGTCGGCACGATCCTTTCGAGAATGTATGTTGAGCGCGACGGCAAGCAGCTCAAGCCGACCTCGCTCGGAGAGGTCACGACCGAGCTGATGAAGGAACAGTTCAAGCAGATCGTCGATGTGAAATTCACCGCCGAAATGGAGAGCGATCTCGACGGCGTGGAGCAGGGACAGACCGACTGGGTGGAGTCGCTGCGGAAATTCTATGACAATTTCGAGAAGACGCTGGAAAATGCCGAGAAAGCAATGGACGGCAAGCGCCTCCGTGTGCCGGATGAGGAGACCGATGAGGTCTGCGATCTCTGCGGCAAGCCGATGGTCATCAAGATCGGACGCTTCGGCAAATTCCTTGCCTGCTCCGGATTCCCGGAATGCCGCAATACCAAGAAGATCATCACGCCGACAAAGGGCTTCTGCCCGCTCTGCGGCAAGAAGATCATCCTGAAGAAATCGAAGAAGGGACGCAGCTTTTACGGCTGCGAGGGCTATCCGGAATGCAGCTTCATGACATGGAGCACACCGGTCGAGGACCGCTGCCCGAAGTGCAAGAATACGCTGTTCAAGAAGGGCGGCAGATCCGGCAAGCTCGTATGTGAAAAGCCGGACTGCGGCTATGAGAGACCGCTGTGAGTGCGGTCACGGTCGTCGGCGCAGGCATGGCCGGCTGCGAGGCAGCATGGGCGCTTGCGCAGGCGGGGATTCCGGTCACGCTCTGCGAGATGAAGCCGAAGCGCTTTTCTCCGGCGCATCATTCGCCGGATTTCGCGGAGCTGGTCTGCTCGAATTCCCTGAAAGCATCGCGCATTGATTCCGCCGCCGGACTGCTCAAGGAGGAGATGCGGCGGCTCGGCTCGCTGCTCGTACCCTGCGCGGAGGCCTGCGCGGTCGAAGCGGGCGGCGCACTGGCCGTTGACCGCGATGCGTTTTCGGCTGCGGTGACGGAGAAGATCCGCAGTCATCCGCTGATCGAGGTCGTCAACGAGGAGGTCACGGCGATTCCGGCGGGCGAGGTCATCATCGCGACCGGCCCGCTGACCTCTGATGCGCTGCATGATCCGATCGCCGCGCTGACCGGCAAATCGCTGTATTTTTACGATGCGGCGGCGCCGATCGTCACGGGCGAGAGCATCAGCATGGAGCGCGCATTCTACGCATCCCGCTACGGCAAGGGCACGGCGGATTACATCAACTGCCCGATGACAAAGGAAGAATATCTCGCGTTCTATGAAGCGCTGATCCATGCGGAATCCGCGCCGCTGCACGATTTTGAGCAGGAGGCGCTGCGCGTCTACGAGGGCTGTATGCCGGTCGAGGTGCTGGCGAAGCGCGGCGAGGACGCGATCCGCTACGGCATGATGAAGCCGGTCGGCCTGACCGATCCGCATACCGGTCTGCGTCCCTATGCGGTTTTGCAGCTCCGCAGAGAGAACCGCGAGGGGACGCTCTGGAATCTGGTCGGATTCCAGACGAATCTGAAATGGGGCGAGCAAAAGCGCGTATTTTCGATGATTCCGGGGCTGGAGAATGCGGAGTTCGTCCGCTACGGTGTCATGCACCGCAACAGCTTCCTCGATTCTCCGAAGCTGCTGGATATGACCTATGCGCTCCGGAGCGAGCCGCGTATTCGCTTTGCGGGGCAGATGACCGGTGTCGAGGGCTATATGGAATCCGCAGGCAGCGGCATTCTCGCCGGACTGAACGCTGCGCGGAAGATCAGGGGCGAAGCACCGCTGATCCTGCCGCGTGAGACGATGCTCGGCGCGCTGACCGCCTATATCACGGATCCCTATCAGGAGAATTTGCAGCCGATGGGCGCGAACATGGGCATCCTGCCGATGCTGCACGGAAAATTCCGCGGCAAGGACGGCAAGCAGCGCAAGTATCAGGCCTATGCGGACAGAGCGCTTGCGGCGCTGGATGCAGTGCTGCAAAACGGCTGACCGGAGACGGAGAAGACGATGAGAACACACAGGATGACTGCCGCTGCATTGCTTTCGGCAGGTCTGCTGTCACTCGCCGGCTGCGCCGAAAGCAGCGTACCCGAATTTGAGCCGACTGCGCATCATACAAATCCGGTTCGGAATGAGAGTACTGCGGCGGAAACAGAAACAGCTGCCGAAACGCAGACCGAAGCTGAATCCGAGACTGACAAACGGATCGAAGCGATATGGGCGCTCAGACCGGTACCGATACCGGCGGGCGGCTGGACGGACGAAACACTTCTGCCGGTCGTGTCCATATCGGGCAGGCCTGCCGAAATGCCGTTCTGTCTGTCAGAGCTGCTCTGCGGATATGCGGCACTGGGCGACGATGCCGCATATTACGAGACCTATGCGGACAGCTTTTTCGCAAACGATCTGATCCTGCACGACACCGCGCTGACGATGCTCCGGCCGTTCGCGGCGGACAGCATTCCGGCGAGCGAGGTGCCGGATCATCTGGATCTCGGCGCAAAGTGGACGGTGACGACAGAGGAGGGCAAAGACCGTTACCCGGTCAGCGTCAACTGCGTGACGATCGGCTCGGACTTTGACGAGCTTGCTGCGCAGATCGGTGCGGATGAGGGGACGGACAGCAGCGGCCATTTCAGAGTGCAGTGTCAGTCGGAAAGCATACGCATCGTATTTTCAGGCAATAACGGGACTGTGGATACGATTATTATTCACAGCCGCAACAATAAGTGAGGTCAGAATCATGAAGATCATTTTGGATGCAATGGGCGGCGATTTTGCACCGCTCAGCCCGCTGGAGGGTGCGGCAAGAGCCGTAAGGGAGCTTGGCGTCAGCGTCGTGCTCTGCGGCGACGAGGCAAAGATCCGGCAGACGGCTGCGGAGAAGCAGATCCCGCTTGACGGCATCACAATCCTGCCGGCAGAGGATGTCATCACAATGGAGGATCAGCCGACGGCGATCATGAAGGCGAAGAAAAACTGCTCGATGTCTGTCGGCCTGCAGGCACTCAGCAGCGGCGAGGGCGATGCCTTTGTCTCTGCGGGCAATTCCGGTGCGCTGCTCGTCGGCGCGACCATGATCACCCGCCGGATCAAGGGCATCAAGCGCGCTGCAATGGCACCGCTGCTCCCGACCGGCACCGGCCACGCGATCCTCATGGACGGCGGCGCGAATCTCGAATGCCGCCCGGAGATGCTGGAGCAGTTCGGCATTATGGGCAGCGTCTATATGGACAAGGTCATGCAGATTCCGACGCCGCGTGTTGCGATCATCAACAATGGCGCGGAGGAATGCAAGGGCAGAGAGCTGGAGCAGGAGGCCTATAAGCTGCTCGATGCGGATGAGCTGAATTTCATCGGCAATATCGAAGCCCGCGACATTCCCGCAGGCGATGCGGATGTGCTGGTCACAGACGGCTTCACGGGCAATATCGTGCTGAAGCTCTATGAGGGACTCGGCAAATTCTTCGGCGGCAAGATCAAGGAGATGTTCACCGGTGCCGGCAAGATCGGCGCGGTCTTCATGAAGGACAAGATCGCCGATTTCAAGGATTCGTTTGATTATAAGAAGGTCGGCGGCGCGGTGCTGCTCGGCATTCAGAAGCCGGTCATCAAGGCGCACGGCAGCTCGGACGGCGAGGCATTCTTCCATGCGATCCGTCAGGCGAAAAACTGCGTGGACGGCAGAGTCTGCGAGACGATCTCTGAGGCGCTGGCTGCACGGAAGGCTGCGCAAAGTGACGCAGGCGCGGACGAATCCTGACATTGATACTGAATCGGAAAGGGGAGTCGGTGAGATGGAATCCAGACCGCAGAATGAACTGGAACAGCGTATCGGCTATCATTTCAAAAATCAGGCGCTTCTGACGGAGGCGCTCTGTCATTCATCCTATGCAAATGAAAAACGCACGCTCAACTGCAATGAGCGGCTCGAATTTCTCGGCGATTCGGTGCTTTCGATCGTTGTATCGAATCATCTTTTCCGCAACTGCACGCATCTGCCGGAGGGCGATCTGACGAAGATCCGCGCATCGCTGGTCTGCGAGACATCGCTCTATGAATGGGCAAAGCAGATCGGGCTGGGCGATTTTCTGCTGCTCGGCCACGGTGAGGATGCATCCGGCGGCAGAGAGCGGCCGTCGATCCTTTCCGATGCGTTTGAGGCAGTGATCGCGGCGATGTTCCTGGACGGCGGCATGGATGCCGTCACGCCGTATATCCTGCAATTTCTGCCGGAGCATTTTGACCGTCCCTCCGAGGCGTTTCACGATTACAAGACCGCCCTGCAGGAGGTCATCCAGCAGAATCCGGAGGAGCGCGTCGAATATGTGCTGGTCGGTGAGGAAGGTCCCGATCACGCTAAGCAGTTCAAAATGGAGGTGCGGCTCAATTCCAATGTGATCGGCAGAGGCAGCGGAAAATCCAAGAAGATCGCGGAGCAGATGGCGGCAAAGGAAGCGCTGATGCTCATGGGCGAAAAGGTCTGAGCCGTGCGGCTTGCATGGAAGATCGGCGCGGCGGTGCTCGGCGTACTGCTGATCGCGGCGGCGGTCATTCTGATCTGGTTTCCGGGGCTGTTTACCTGCCTGCACATGAAATGGAAATATCAGAATCTCGGCCGGACGGCCGGTCAGTATGCAGTGCTGCCCGTTCCGGAGGATTTTCAGGAATATGAGCTGCGCGGACTGCGCGTCTCTGTCCCCGCAGACTATACGCTGGGGGAGAACAGTGACGGCGCCCTCTGCGGAAAGGACGGAAAAACGCGCATTTTTGTAACGCCCCGCGATCTGGGTGCGCTCGCGGATACCGATCCGTTTGAGCCGTACGGTTTTTCGGAAGCGCAGCTGCGGCATTACTTTGAGACAGTCGGTCAGCCGTACCGCGCACCGTCCGGCAATGCGCTGCTCTATTACTGCAAGGATACGCTTTCTGTCTGGGACGGGCTGCATCTGCGCGGCGATGACAGACGGGTCTTTGCGGAGCTTTGCGAGGTCAAGGACGGCGGCTGGGATACTGAGGAGACCGAAAAAACGGAGATCCCCGGCGGCACCGCCTATATCAGCAGCGGGATGCTCGGCGAAAATTCGGTGACCGTCACCATGTTTTCGGAAAGCGGCAGCGGCGATCTCTTTGTCTTTGTCAGAGGCGAGCAGGATCCGCGGATCATCCGGCAGATCATCGGCTCCCTTGCATTTGCGGAGAGCGGCGGCTGATGAAAGTGCATTATAACGACGGCTCCCCGCGCAGCGCTGTGTCGGGTTTGCTGCGCAAATGCCGGACATTTCAGAATCCCGCTTTGAGCTGCAAACGAAAGGTGCATATTTGCTTACTTTTCTGAAAATGGGATTCCAAAGGGACATTGTCCCTTTGGTGGTGGGTGAGTTTGCTTGCAAACTCATAGCGGAGCGTGCGAGCGCCCCATTTCAAATCCATCGGAGATACCGAATAGATGCGGGCAGCGTCCCGCGCAGGAGAACATTGGATCATGTACTTAAAATCACTGGAGCTGCAGGGCTTCAAATCATTCCCCGACAAGATCACGCTGACCTTTGACGAGGGCTTCACCGCCGTCGTCGGACCGAACGGCAGCGGCAAGAGCAATATCGGCGATGCCGTCCGCTGGGTGCTGGGCGAGCAGTCCACGAAGGAGCTGCGCGGCAAGAGCATGGAGGATGTCATCTTCTCCGGCACGGCGAAGCGCAAGCAGATGGGCTTTGCCGCCGTCACGCTGACGATCGACAACAGTGACCATGCGCTGGCCGAGCCGGAGCCGGAGGTTGCGATCACGCGCCGGCTCTATCGCAGCGGCGACAGCGAATATCTCATCAACGGCAGGAATGTCCGCCTGAAGGATATCAACGAGCTGTTCATGGACACCGGTCTCGGCAGAGACGGCTATGCAATCATCGGACAGGGCAGGATCGCGGAGATCGTCGGTGCGAAATCGAATGAGCGCCGCGATATTTTCGAGGAGGCGGCAGGCGTCTCCAAATTCCGCTACCGCAAGCAGGAGGCGGAGCGCAAGCTCTCACAGGCAGAGGACAATCTCGTGCGACTGACCGATATCACCGCAGAGCTGGAAAGCCGCATCGGGCCGCTGAAATCGCAGGCGGATAAGGCGGAGAAATATCTGGTGCTGGCGGCGGAGCGCAAAAAGCTGGAGGTCTCATTCTGGGTTTACCGGCTCAGCAGACAGTCCGTGCAGCTGCAATCGCTTTCCGACAGCTACTTGCAGCTCACGGCGGAATATGAGAATTTGCAGAGCGATCTGGAACGCAGTGAGGAAAAGCTCGCGCTGGCATTTCAGGATATGCAGCAGGCAACTGTGGATATCGAAGCGCTCCAGAACAAGATCGTCGCCTCGGAGCAGGAGAATGCGAGTGTGACTGCGGGCATCGCGGTCTGCGAGACGGAGATCCGCCACAGCAATGACAGGATCGCGGAGATCGAAGCACAGCTTGCAGAGCTGCTCGAATCCGGCGATTTGTGGGAGCAGAAGCTCTCGGAGCAGGATGCATACCTGAAAACGCTCACCGGCAGACAGACCGTCCTCGATCAGGAGATCGAAGCGCAGGTGCAGCAGCTCTCTGCGATGAGCGCGCAGGAATCCGCACGGGACGGCGCGATCAGTGAGCAGGACAGCGCACTGCGGGAAATGTATTTGCAGCAGAATGCGCACCGTGTCCGGATTCAGGGCATTGAGCATGATATTGCGGAAAATGCGGAGACGATCCGCCGCGGGGAATCGGACGGTTCCTCCGTTGCAGAGCGTCTGCGCTCCTATGATAAAGAGGAACAGAAGCTGGAAAAGCAGATCGGTGCGGCTGCGGAGAAGGTCAGCGAGCAGCAGAACCGTCTCAGCGGATTCCGGCAGCTCGCGGGAATCCGTGAGCAGAAATTCCAGCAGGCGCAGGACGCCGTCAACCGGATGCAGAGCGAATACGATCAGCTCCGGCAGCGGCAGCGGATCCTGCGTGATCTCGAACAGAATATGGAGGGCTATGCCGGCAGCGTGAAGCAGATTCTGAAGGTCGCCGGCAGCGGCAGACTCGGCGGCGTTCACGGCACCGTCGCGCAGCGCATCACCGTTCCGCCGGAATACGGCACGGCGATCGAGACCGCGCTCGGCGGCGCACTGCAAAATCTGATCGTCGCAAACGAGGATTCCGCCAAGCGCTGCATCCGCTATCTGAAAGAGGTGCGCGGCGGCAGAGCGACATTTCTCCCGCTGACAACGATCCGCGGCGGCAAGCTGCGGGAGCAGCTCGACGGCACGGACGGATTCGTCGCACTGGCCTGTGATCTGGTCGGATTCGACGAGGTCTACCGGAATGTCATTGAGAATCTGCTCGGCCGCATCGCCGTTGCAGAGGATATTGATGCGGCATCGCGCATCGCAAAGAAATTCGGCTATAAGTTCCGCATTGTCACGCTGGACGGACAGGTCGTTCATGCGGGCGGCTCCTATTCGGGCGGTTCGGCGGCGCGTTCGGCGGGTGTGATCTCGCGGACACATGAGCTGGAAGAAGCAGCCGAAAAGCTGAAAGCGCTCGAAGCGCAGATGGAAACGCTCCGTGCCGAAGCCGGCAAGCGTAAGGCGGAATGGGCCAAGCTCCTGACCGATACCGAGGGCGCGCAGGCATTGATCGAGCAGTATCAGAGCGAGCAGAATGCCTTGCAGCAGCAGCTCGCGGAATTGAAGGTGCGTGCGGCATCCGACCGTGCATGGCAGGAGAATGAAGCCGAGCAGCGTGCGAGATTGCTCGAACGCACCGAACAGCTCAAGCAGTCCCAGACGGAGGCGGAGCAGCAGCTCGCGGCACTCGAAGCGGAGATCAAGGAAGCGGAATCGAAGCTCGCACTGGATTCCGAGGCGCAGGTCAAGCTGCACAGCGAGCAGGAAATGCTCTCGGAGCGGATTGCCGCACAGAAGATCCGGCAGGCCGAGCTTGCAAAGGATATCGAATCCGAGCGCAGCCGCCGTATTGCAATGGCTCAGTCTATGGAGAAGGCCGCCGATCAGAAGGCGGAGCTGGAATCCAGCGTGCAGACGGAGAAAAAGTCGATCGCTGCGAAGCAGAAGGAGATTGCCGCGCTGACCGAGGGACAGGAAGCCCGCCGCACCGCGATCAACGGGATGCAGGAGGAGATCGTCAAGCTGCGCCGCGATCATGACGAAAAGGAACGCTATACCGTCGATATCCGCAAGGGCATCGACGAGCTGCATAAGGCCAGCGAGAAGCAGTCGGCGGAGCGCACCCGCATTGAGGAGCGCAAGGGTGCCGTGGAGAAGGAGATCGACGATCTGATCTTCCGCTTACAGGATTCCTATGAGCTGACGCGCACCGAAGCCGAAGCGCAGGCGGAGCCGATCGAAAATGTCAAGGAGACGGAAGCGCAGCTCAGCTCGCTGAAAAACCGCATCCGCGCACTCGGCAATGTTAATGTCGCGGCGGTCGATGAATACAAGGAGGTCTCGGAGCGCTATGCGTTCATGACGGGACAGATCAAGGATATTGAGACAGCGAAGCGCGAGCTGGAGCAGCTCATTGAGCAGCTCACGACGGATATGTGCGTGATCTTTCAGGAGAGCTTTACGAAGATCAACCGGTATTTCGGAGAAATCTTCGTCGAGCTGTTCGGCGGCGGCAGCGCATCCTTACAGCTCACCGATCCGGACAATATTCTGGAATCCGGCATTGAGATCAAGGTCGCGCCGCCCGGCAAGGTCATCAAGAATCTGATCGCGCTCTCCGGCGGCGAGCAGTCCTTCGTTGCGATCTGCATTTACTTTGCAATATTGAAGCTGCGGCCGGCGCCGTTCTGTATTCTGGACGAGATCGACGCAGCGCTTGACGAGGTCAATGTCCGGAAATATGCGCAGTATCTCAAGCATTTCTTCGGGCAGGTGCAGTTTGTTGTTGTTACGCACAGACGCTCCGCTATGGACGAAGCAAATGTGCTGTACGGCGTCACCATGCAGGAGGACGGCGTGTCGCGCCTGCTGCGGCTTGACCAGAACGGCGTGGCGATCACGGAATAAAAAGCGGAATCACCGCAGAGGAAAAAGATATGGCAAAGCGTAAGCTGTATTTCAGCCCGGAGTATTTTGAGAGCAGTCTGTGGGAGGGCGGTCCGCTGGAATATGCAGATTTGCCGCTCTCGCAGGAGCTTGTCAAAAAGCTGAAAAAGTTTGATGATGACTGCATGAATATCCTCGACTGGTCGGATCCCGGCAAGGGCGATATCCGTTCGCCGGGTGAAGCGGAGGAATACTATCTGACCGGACTGCGCCTGCTGGCAATGGTGCGCGCAGAGCTCGGAGAGGAGTACGAAGTGGAGGACGGGCTTGCATGGATCAAGCCGAAAAGTATGCGCGGAGAGCCTGCGCCTGATACGGAACAAAATCCCGAAAAATAAGGAGAATCAGCATGGGCATTTTTCAAAAGATCCGTGACGGTCTGAAAAAAACACGCGACAGCCTGATGCGCGGGCTGCGCCGGATGCTCGGATCGTTTACGAAAATCGACGAGGAGCTCTTTGAGCAGCTTGAGGAAACGATGATCATGGGCGATATGGGCGCTGACACGGCGATCCAGATCTGCGACGAGCTGCGCGACCGCGTCAAGGAGCGCGGCATCACCGATCCGAATGATATCATGGGGCTGATCCAGGAGATCACCGCAGAAATGATGGGCGAGGACGAGGGACTGGATCTTTCGACAAAGCCCTCCGTGATCCTTGTGATCGGCGTCAACGGCGCCGGCAAGACGACGACAATCGGCAAGATGTGCCATCAGTTCAAGGGTCAGGGCAAGCGCGTTCTGGTCGCGGCGGCGGATACCTTCCG
>CAMOOV010000011.1 GCA_946621745.1 uncultured Ruminococcus sp. | reverse complement strand
AGGGTGACTCCGGTCTGACCGGCAGAAAGATCATCGTTGATACCTACGGCGGATATTCCCGTCACGGCGGCGGCGCATTCTCCGGCAAGGATCCCTCGAAGGTGGACCGCTCTGCTGCATACATGACACGCTACATCGCGAAGAACATCGTCGCTGCTGGTCTTGCAAAGCGCTGCGAGGTACAGCTTGCCTATGCGATCGGCGTTGCGAAGCCGGTTTCGGTCTTTGTCGAGACATTCGGCACCGGCGTCGTAGATGAGGAGAAGCTGGCAAATGCTGTTGCTGAGGTCTTTGATCTGCGTCCGTCCGGCATTATCCGCACGCTGGATCTCTGCAAGCCACAGTATCAGAAGCTCGCTGCATACGGTCACATGGGCAGAGAGGATCTGCTGCCGGCATGGGAGCGCACGGATATGACCGAGGCGCTGAAGGCCGCTGTTGCGAAATAATCCCAATTATAACAAAGAACGGAGCCTGTCTGAATGCAGGCTCCGTTTTCGTTTATTCCTGTGCGAGCAGCCAGTCTGCCGCACTCCGGATGAATTCCGGAACAGTCAGCTTTTTGCCGCCGCAATACCGCCAGCTCATCAGCACCGCATAGAGCATGGCGCGCTGCACCTGTGCGGTCTCCGCATCAAATCTGCGGACGGTCTCCGCCGTCAGCCGGTCGATATCCATGTCCGGATGCTCTGCCGCCAGCAGAACCGCATATGCAATATACGCATAGCCGAAGGAGTTTTTCGGGATCTGCTTCTCATTCAGAAAGCGCTCCAGATTCGCGGCGCGGTCTGCCGGAACCTCGGCGTTCAGGTGCTCCAGCTCATAACGAAACAGCATGGCGATCCTCCGGTTTCTGCGTTTCTGCGAGCTTTTCGCGAGCGATCGAGAGCATCAGCCGGATGCGGTTTTGCTGATTGACGCGCGTTGCGCCGGGATCATAGTCGATCGCGCAGATATTTGCATCGTGATATTTTTCGGTCATGCCGCGGATCATGCCCTTGCCGACAATGTGATTCGGCAGGCAGCCGAACGGCTGGACGCAGACGATATTGCTGTAGCCCTTTTCGATCAGCTCGGCCATTTCAGCGGTCAGCAGCCAGCCCTCGCCCATGCAGACGCCGCTGCTGATCGTCTGCTCGCCGAGCTTTTTCAGCTTCGGGAACGGGACCGGCTTTGCGAACTGCGGAAAGTCCTCCAGTACGCGCAGCATGATCTTTTCGAGCATTTCCACATAGCGCACCGCGAGCCGGCTGAACATGACGCCCTTGCGGTCGCCGTAGAGACGGTAGTTTTCGCGGCCGATATTCAGGCTGTAAAGCGCGAAGCCGAGAATACCCGGCACCATGACCTCCGCGCCCTGCTCGACCAGAAAATCCGGCAGATGATCGTTGCCGAAATCAGCGTATTTGACATACAGCTCGCCGACGATGCCGACCTTCGGCTTGACGGTCTTCCGGATCGGGACAGCGGCATAATCAGCGGCGATCGCACGGAAATTCTTCCGGATCGCGGAGAAGGTCAGCCCTTTATTTTCGCGGATCTGATCGGTCAGTGCCACGCGCCATTTTTCCATGATCGCTTTGGCCGCACCGGTCTTGGTCTCGTAGGGGAGTACCTGATTGCGCAGCAGCATAATGAAATCACCGTACAGCCATGTGATGAGCCCCTTGAGGAACATCAGCGGGGTGATGCTGAAACCGCTGTTCTTCTCAATGCCGCCGAAATTGACCGAGACCACCGGCACATATTCAAGGCCGGCTTTTTTCAGCGCCTTTCGGAGCATATGCACATAATTCGAGGCGCGGCAGCCGCCGCCGGTCTGATAGAGCATCAGCGCGGAGCGCTTCGGATCGTAATTGCCGGATTCCAGCGCATAGATGAGCTGTCCGATGACGACGATTGCCGGATAGCAGGCATCGTTGTGAACATATTTCAGGCCGGTGTCGATGACCTTCTGACCGGAGTAATCGAGAAATTCGACCTTATATCCCGCATCGCGGAAGACCGATCCCATCAGGCTGAAATGCACCGGCAGCGCATTCGGGATCAGGATCGTATGTGTTTTTTTCATTTCCGGCGTAAAATCCGGATAGAGTTCGTTGGTTGCCAAGAAGACACATCCTTTGATTATGAGTTTGCGGGCTCCGCCGCCGCGAAAAGACTGCGCAGGCGGATCTTCGCCGCGCCGGTATTTGTGACCTCGTCGATCTTGATCTGCGTGTAGATCCGGCCGGCTTTTTCGAGGATCGAGCGCACCTCGTCGGTCGTGACGGCATCGACGCCGCAGCCGAATGACACGAACTGCACCAGATGGATCTGCTCCTCCGGCAGCGATTCCGCGACGAATTTCGCCGCGAGATACAGCCGCGCATGATAGGTCCACTGGTTGAGAACTGTCGTGCGGAACGGTGCCATATTGCAGGCGACTGCATCCTCACTGACGACAACTGCGCCGAGTCCGCAGATCAGCTTGTCAAGCGCGTGATTGACCTCCGGATCGACATGATACGGCCGTCCGGCCAGCACGATCACCGGCATATGCTTCATCCGTGCGATCTCCATGAATTCGGTCGCTTTCTGCCGGACCGCAGCCATATAAGCGGCATATTCACGGTATGCGGCATCGGCTGCCTGCCTGACGCGCTTTGCAGTAATATCCGTGAAGCCGTGCTTCTGCATGATCGCGCTGAATTTTGCGGGGAACGCTCTGCGGTTGTGAATGCCGACAAAATCATGGATATATGTGACATCGCGGAGCGCCTTGATGTTGATATTCGCGACCTCCGGATAATACGCAACGACCGGACAGTTATAATGATTGTCGCCCGCGCCCTCATCGACATTGTAGCTCATGCAGGGATAGAAGACCGCATCGGGCTTCTGCGCGAGCAGCGCTTCGATATGGCCGTGCAGGAGCTTTGCGGGGAAGCAGATCGTATCCGAGGGGATCGTGTGCTGACCGGCGAGATAGAGCGCGCGCGTCGAATCCGGCGAGACGATCACATGGAAGCCGAGCTCTGTCAGGAGCGTATGCCAGAAGGGGAGGAGCTCATACATATTCAGCGCCAGCGGAATGCCGATCACCTTTTGACCGGGCTTTTTCTCGCCGCCGCGGTATTTCGCAAGCAATTTGCGCTTTTCCTCATAGAGATTGCAGACGGTCTGCGGCGTTTTGCTGCCGAGCGGCTTTTCGCAGCGGTTTCCGGCGATGAAAGTCCGCTTGCCGCCGAAGGAATTGACCGTGAGCTGACAGTGATTCTCGCAGCCCTTGCAGGTGACAGTCCTGACGGTATGCGTAAAATCACGCAGCTGCTCAGGATTCAGCAGATTTTTGCCGCTGTCCTTATGGCGCATGGAATAGAGTGCGGCACCGTAGGCACCCATGACGCCGGAGATCTCCGGCCGGATGACATCCTGATTCAGTTCCTTTTCAAATGCGCGCAGCACGGCATCATTGAGGAATGTGCCGCCCTGCACAACGATATGTCTGCCGAGCTCTGAAGCATTCGCACAGCGGATGACCTTATAAAGCGCATTCTTCACAACGCTGACTGAAAGGCCGGCGGAGATATTCTCAACCGATGCGCCGTCCTTCTGCGCCTGCTTGACCGAGCTGTTCATGAACACTGTACAGCGTGAGCCGAGATCGACCGGATGATCCGCGAAAAGCCCCAGCTTTGCAAAATCCGCGATGCTGTAATTCATCGCTTCTGCGAAGGTTTGCAGGAACGAGCCGCAGCCGGAGGAGCAGGCTTCATTCAGGAAGATATTGTCGATCGCGTGATTGTGGATGCGGAAGCATTTGATATCCTGACCGCCGATGTCGATGATGAAATCCACATCCGGCAGGAATTTCTGTGCGGCGGTATAATGCGCGATCGTCTCGACAACGCCGCAGCCGATTCCGAATGCCTCTTTGATGATGTCCTCGCCGTAGCCGGTGACGGCGGAGCCAGCGAAGCTGATATCCGGATAGGTCTCGTAGAGGTGCATCAGATAGCTGCGCACCGCCGGAACCGGATTGCCCTTGTTGGACTGATAAAACTGATCGAGAATATTGCCCTCTGCATCCGTGACGACCGCCTTGACTGTCGTGGAGCCGGCGTCGATGCCGAGGAACATCTCGCCCTGCGGCTTGTCGATATAACGGATATGCGAGGAGTTGCTGCGGTGCCGCTCGCAGAATGCGTCGTATTCCTCCTGCGAGGCAAAGAGGGGCTGCATCGTGATATACGAGCCGGATGCGGAATAGGCTTCTGCCTTGTCCGCGAGTGCCTGCAAACGGAAGCAGCGGTCATCGCACTGCACCGCTGCGCCGTATGCGACATAGAACAGCGCATTCTCCGGACATTTTCCGGTCAGGTGCAGCGTTTCATCAAAGCTGCGGCGCAGCTCGTTCAGATAGGTCAGCGGGCCGCCGAGATACAGCACATTGCCCGCGATCTCGCGTCCCTGCGCCAGACCGCCGACGGTCTGGTTCACGACCGCTTTGAGGATGCTTGCCGCGATATTCGGGAATCCGGCGCCCTGATTGAGCAGCGGCTGGACATCCGATTTCGCAAAGACACCGCAGCGCGATGCGATCGTATAAATTTTATCTGCATCGGCGGCCAGACGGTTCAGCTCGTCCGGCGTGACGCCGATCAGAGTTGCCATCTGGTCGATGAATGCGCCCGTGCCGCCAGCACAGGAGCCGTTCATGCGCGCTTCAAAGCCGCCTGTGAGAAAGAGGATCTTCGCGTCCTCTCCGCCCAGCTCAATGACAACATCCGTATCGGGATTCAGCCGCGTGACGGCGGCTCTCGTCGAATAGACCTCCTGTGCAAAGGGGAGGCCGAGCGCTTCGGCCAGTCCCATGCCCGCAGAGCCGGAGATCGAGATATGCATTTCGGTATCGCCGGTCTGCTCGATAATCCTACGCAGACAGCCCGCGGTCATCTCCGCAATGCGCGAAAGATGCCGTTCATAGGAGGAAAACAGGATCTCATTCTGCTCTCCGAGGACAACATATTTTATGGTTGTGGAACCGATATCCAGTCCGAGTCGTTTCATTTGGGTGCAATCGCCTTTCTGTGCCGTGCGACACAAGATTTCCGTTTGAACATACTTATTTATTATACCATATACAGAGTAAAAGTGCAAGTGGTGAAACGATAATTAAATGATATGCGAAAACAGCCTCCCGCCTGTGCAGGAAGCTGTCTGAATGATTATGTGACCGGCGCCGCTGCGCGGTCAAGGATCCCCGTACACGCCGCGAGTGTGATGCCGTAATTCGTGAACGGAACGCCCTGTGCCAGTGCCGTCCGCATCCGCCAGCGCATTTCGCGCTCTGTGCGCATACAGCCGCCGCAGTGGATCACGAGATCATAGCCCTGCAGATCCTCCGGAAATGTTCCGCCCGAACACCACGACAGATAAAACTGCTTTCCGGTCAGCTTTTGGATGGCTTTCGGCAGCTTGACCGTTCCGATGTCGCCGCACTGCCGGTGATGCGTGCAGCCCTCGGCAATGAGGATCTTCGCGTTTTCCGGCAGCTCTTTCAGCGCCCGGACGCCTTCGAGCGCCGTCTCCAGAAAGCCCTTGTAGCGCGCCATGAGGATCGAAAAGGATGTCAGCGGGACGGATTCCGGCACGGCTGCCGCGACTGCCGCAAACGCCTGACTGTCCGTCACGACCATGCGCGGCGGGTGTTTCAGAGCGGCAAGCAGGCCGGAGAGCTGTTCCGGCTGGACAAGCAGCGCATCCGCATTTGCATCCAGCACCTCGCGGAGCGTTTGCTGCTGCGGGAGGATCAGC
Organism: uncultured Ruminococcus sp.; assembly: GCA_946621745.1. Classification (GTDB taxonomy): domain Bacteria; phylum Bacillota; class Clostridia; order Oscillospirales; family Ruminococcaceae; genus Firm-04. The sequence goes on along the minus strand of CAMOOV010000011.1, from coordinate 22,161 downwards.
CGGCCTTTCGGCGCAGATTCATCAATCGGCGTGACGAGGATCACGAGATCATCCGGCTTCAGCATATCGCGGATAATATATCGCTCCGGCGCATCGGTCTGCGTGAGCGCGCCGAGCATCTCCTTGAGCCGGCCGATCCCCTCGCCGGTTTTGGCGCTGACATATACGGCATTTTCCGGCAGACCGCCGCGGCGCTCTGTCAGCAGATCACATTTTGTCAGCGCGATGAGATAGGGGGTATGCTCCTGCTCAAACAGACGGATCAGCGCGGTTTCCGTTTCGGTCATCGGCTTTGCGGCATCGGCTGCAAGAACGGCGATATCCGTGCGGTAAAGCTCGCGCTTTGTTTTGGCGATGCGCTGTGCGCCGAGTGCTGCGTCATCGTCGTCAAATCCGGCGGTATCGGTCAGCATGACTGCGCCGAGCGGCAGCAGCTCCATGCTTTTCATGACCGCATCCGTCGTTGTTCCGGCGACATCGGAAACGATCGAGACCTCCTGTCCGGTCAGCGCATTGACGAGACTGGATTTTCCGGCATTGCGCGCACCGAAAAATCCGATGTGAATCCGTTCTGAGGCGGGGACTTGTTCCAGACTCATAGATTGTTCCTCCGTATTGCAGAACAGGCGGCATGATCTGCCGCCTGCGCTGAATGATTTTATTTCGGTGTTGTCAGACTGCTTGCCGGTTTGAGCTTTGCGACCACAAGGAGGATCGCGGTGCTGTCATCCATGGAAAGACCCATGATGCCGTCGCAGTCTGCATTGACCTTGCCGGCCGTTGAAAGTACGGCTTGTCCATCCTCTGCCAGCACGCGGGCAATCAGCACGGTATCTTCCACATCAGTCTCGCCGTCGCAGTTTGCATCGCCGGGCATCAGCTTGTCCTGCGACGCAGGATCGCCGGATGTTGTGACAGTCGTCGTGGTCGCTGCGGCAGGCTGCGGTGCAGCCGTCGTCGTGACCTTCGGAACCTCCGGCTGGTCATGCGGCTGCGGGGAGGTGCCGCTGTAATACTGCGTGACGGTCTGGCCGTTTGCGCCGATCGGAATGGTGTGATCCAGACCGATGAACACACCGTTTTCATCCTGCCAGATCGCCGACTTGATGAAGTCATATTTCACATCATCCCACTTGCCGAAGTTGTCATAGACAAGGCCGCCGGTATCCGAAGAATTCTCGTTGAAGCACCAGAATGTGTGGTGAATATGCTTGTCGATCATGTAATCGCGGATCTCCTGGAGCCAGTGGACATTTTCGCCGGTCTTGTCATGCTCCTTATCGACCCAGCCGCCCCATTCGCCCATGAGCAGCGGTGCGATGTGTTCCTCGGCGATGAATGCCCATGTGTCGCGCCAGTAGTCATCAAGCAGCGTTTCGCGGGAGAAGGTCTTGCCGGCATCCTCCAGATAGAACCACTTCTGCTTGTAGACCTCCGGACCGTAGTCATGCGGAGAGTAGACGAGCTGGCTCTGATATTTGCCGAGGTCGATCGGATAATCGCGCACACCGCGGAAATTCGCGCCCCACCATGCACCGAAGATCTTGCTCGGTTCGTCATAATGCGCATAGTCCACCGAAGGCGTAGACCAGTCTGCGCCGCGGGAGAAATCGGGATAGCATTCGATGCCCTCGACCATGATCAGCAGATTCGGGTTGATATCGAGGACTGCCTTTGCGCCGCGCTCGGCCGCGCGTTTCCAGTTGTTCGCATCATTGGAATTGTCCCACTTTGCGAAGCTGCCCTCCTCCGGCTTGCCGTGCGGCTCATTTTTCAGGTCGATCGCAATGATCGTGTCATCGTTCTTATAATAGTCCGCAACCCATTCGAGCGCCTCAACCCAGTCGTCCTCGGAATAGTTGCTGTCATACCACAGCGGGAGCTGGTGACCGTTGGAAGCGGTCGTTGCGCAGTGAATATCAATCATGATCTTGATGCCCAGCTCGCGGCACCATTCGACCGCCTGATCCCAGATATCCAGGCTGTATTTCGGTGTGCCGCCCTCGACGCCCTCCTCGGTCAGCTCCGGATTTTCGTAGGTATTGACCTTGACGAGCGGCCCTTCGGGTGCGCGCTCCTTCCATTGCAGCAGGATCTGCGTGGACATCGGCACGCGCAGCAGGTTGAAGCCGTGGTCGGCGATCAGCTGGAGGCACCAGTGCATATTCTGCGACCAGACGCCGTCGAACACCTGCGAGCCGACATTGTAGCCGAACCAGTTGACGCCGGTGAGCCAGACCTCATTGCCGTCGAGATCGACGATCTTGTCACCCTCGACATGGAGCCAGTCATCGCTGTGCGTATCGCGGGCAGCCGAGACCGGCTGTGCGGGCAGCAGCGAGCCCTGCATTGCGAGCATGGCGGCGGCTGACAGTACAGCCGTCAGTTTTCTCATGATTTTCATTCAAGAAACCCCTCTCTTTTCAGAATGAATAATGCGGATGTCAATAGCTGAAGGAAGTCTCCGTTTTCTCCTTGCGCCAGACAATGATCGTCACGATCAGCAGGATGATGCCCAGTACAGCGGCACCGATGCCGAAATAGATGAGATAGCGCATCCGGCCGAAATCTGCACGGGTGATGAGCACCTTTTCAACATCATCGTCATAGCCCTCGCCGTACCATTCGCGGAAAAGACCGTCGAGATCGGAGGGCAGCTCCTTGACCGTGCCTTCAAACTTGACCTCGGTCGCAGGCTGAACAACGCCGGAAAGATCCGGATCGTCCTTATCCTTAGCGTATGCCGCCTCGATGCTTTCATAATACTTCTGGCATTCACCCGCGAGCTGTTCGAGCTGCGCGATCTGCTCTGCATTGCCGGTCTCATATGCAACATACATATCATTATACATATATACTGCATAATACTGCTTTGTGGTGCGCTTGGAGGTCTCGATGCCGAATGTGGTATTGGTCTCCTCCATTTCGGCAAAAGAGCCGTCCGTGAAGTCGATCGTGCCCTGTACGAGATCGCCGATGTTCAGCTCATTCTGCTCAAGCTCCTCGAATTTTTTGATATCACCCTTTGTATATTTCAGAAACTGCGGGATATTTGTGAGGAACACTACGCCGAAAATCAGTGCGACCATTGCCGCAACGCCAAGAAAACGAACCTTTCCCATAAATAAACCTTTCTGTATGTTTTATTCGTTATGCATAGAGGAAACGCGGAGACGGTTGAGCGCACGCTGCAATTTCAGCTCCGCATATTTCATTTCCTCCTGTGTCTGACTGTTCTCCTTGCGGCGGAGCGCATCTGCCTCGGAGCGCTTCGCCCAGTCGATGTCGATATCCTCCGCCCATTCGACAGCATTTGCAAGCACTGCGGTCTGCTCCGGCGAGACCTTGACGGCGCCGCCGGAAAGTGCCGCGATGCGTTCCGTGCCGTCGGCCATTGTGATCTTCACGGGGCCGGACGGGAGTGCCGCAACATATTTTTCGTGCTTTGCGAGAATGCCGGCATCACCCTCGGATGTCCGGACGATCACGCGCTGCACCTCGCCCTCGAAGAAGATCTTCTCAGGCGTAATGATCTGAAGCCGGAATGTACTCATTCAGACTCCTCCTCCATGTTCTTTGCCTTTTCCAGCACATCGTCGATCGTTCCGGCAAAGAGAAATGCGGATTCCGGAATGTCGTCATGCTCACCGTCGATGATCTCGCGGAAGCCGCGGATCGTCTCGGCGATCGGTACATACTTGCCCTGCATACCGGTGAACTGCTCCGCGACCGAGAACGGCTGGCTGAGGAAGCGCTGCACCTTTCTGGCGCGGCTGACCGTCAGCTTGTCCTCGTCGGAAAGCTCGTCCATACCCATGATCGCGATGATATCTTGCAATTCGGTATAGCGCTGCAAAATCGTCTGCACCTGCCGTGCAACGCGGTAATGCTCCTCGCCGACGATCTCCGGTGAGAGGATGCGAGAGCTGGATTCCAGCGGATCGACGGCCGGATAAATACCGAGCGAGGCGATCTGACGCGAAAGAACGGTCGTTGCATCCAGATGCGCAAAGGTCGTAGCCGGAGCGGGGTCGGTCAGGTCATCCGCGGGGACATAGACTGCCTGCACGGATGTGATCGAGCCCTTGCCGGTCGAGGTGATGCGCTCCTGCAATGCGCCCATTTCGGTCGCGAGCGTCGGCTGATATCCGACTGCGGACGGCATACGGCCGAGCAGCGCGGAAACCTCCGAGCCTGCCTGCGTGAAGCGGAAAATATTGTCGATAAAGAGCAGAACATCCTGTCCCTCGGTATCGCGGAAATATTCTGCCATAGTCAGGCCGGAAAGCGCCACGCGCATTCTTGCCCCGGGCGGCTCGTTCATCTGACCGTAGACGAGACAGGTCTTTTCGAGAACGCCGCTGTCCTTCATTTCGTGATAGAGGTCATTGCCCTCACGGGTACGCTCTCCGACGCCCGTGAATACGGAAATGCCGCCGTGCTGATTCGCAACATTGTTGATCAGCTCCTGAATGAGAACGGTCTTGCCGACGCCTGCGCCGCCGAACAGACCGATCTTGCCGCCCTTGAGGTACGGCGCGATCAGGTCAATGACCTTGATGCCGGTCTCCAGCACCTCATTGCTCGCGGCCTGCTCCTCATAGGAGGGTGCGTCGCGGTGGATCGGCCAGCGCTCGGCCGTCTGCGGTGCGGGCTTCTCATCGACCGGTTCGCCGAGCAGATTAAAGACTCTGCCGAGCGTTTCCCGTCCGACCGGCACACGGATCGGGCTGCCGGTATCGACGGCCTCCAGTCCGCGGACAAGGCCGTCCGTGCTGCTCATTGCGATGCAGCGGACGACATCGTCGCCGATATGCTGTGCGACCTCCAGCACCAGCCGCTGCCCGTTGTTGTCGCATTCGATCGCGTTGAGCAGGCGGGGCAGCTCGTGCTTCTGAAACCGCACATCAACGACAGCACCGATGATCTGAACGATCTTGCCGGTGCCGCCGCGCTTTACTTCTTCGTTAGCCATTGTGTCAGCTCACTTTCTAAAATTACTGCTGTGCATTTGCGCCGGAAACGATCTCCGTCAGCTCCTGCGTAATGGATGCCTGCCGCGCACGGTTGTATTTCAGGGAGAGATCGTCGATCATCTCCTGTGCATTGTCGGTCGCATTTTCCATTGCGATGCGCCGCGCCGCCTGTTCGGAGGCGTAGGTATCAATGATCGTACAATAGAGAATGCCGGCGAGATACTGCGGGATCAGAGAATCGAACACGGCTTCGGGGCTCGGCTCATAATGCGTCAGGCTCTGCACGCCGGGATTCCGCTCCAGATTCGGCACGGGGATGACCTGCATACTCCGCGCCTCCTGCGCGAGCGGCGAGACCATATTCGTAAAGAATACCTCGACCGCCGCCAGATGTCCCTGACCGAACAGATGCACGATATGATCCGCCATATGCAGCGCGGTATAGGTCGTGACCGTCTCGCCGATATTGTCAAATGTACCGAGAATGCGGCAGTCGGTCTTGGCATAATGCTCGGAGGCCTTTCTGCCGACTGTCATCAGCACGGCCTCTCTGCCCTCCTTCTGCAATTCACGGATGCGCGCATCCGCCAGACGGAATACATTGAGGTTGAAGCCGCCGGCAAGACCTCTGTCGCCGGCCATAACGATCAGCAGCACCGCGCCGGTATCGCGCAGCTCAGTGAATGCCGAATGGAAGCCGACCGCCTCCGATGCGACCTCGCTCATGGTCTGATAGAGCAGATTGAAGAACGGGACTGCCTGCTCCGCACGCTCCTTCGCCTTGCGCAGCTTGGAGGAGGAGACAAGCTCCATTGCCTTTGTGATCTGCATGGTGCTTTCGACGCTCTTGATGCGGCGCTTGATCGCCTTCATATTGGAAGCTGCCATGATTCAACCTCCCGTCATACAAAGGTCTGCACGAATTCGGTGATGACCGTTTTCAGCTCCTTTTCGGTCTCAGGGAGCAGCTTGCCGGTCTCATGGATCGAAGCAATCAGCTCGCTGTGCGTTTCATTGACCTCGCGCAGCAGTGCATCCTCGAATTCCGCGACTCTCGCGACCGGAACATCGCGCATCAGATTGTTCGTCACCGCGTAGAGAATGACGACCTGATCCTCTGCCGGGAGCGGGCTGTTCTTGCCCTGCTTCAGCACCTCGACGACGCGCTCGCCCTTTGCCAGACGCTCCTTCGTGTCCTTGTCGAGATCGGAGCCGAACTGCGAGAATGCCTGCAATTCGCGGTACTGCGAATAGGTCAGCTTCAGCGAGCCGGAAACCTTTTTCATTGCGGGGATCTGCGCTGCCGAGCCGACACGGGAAACCGAAATGCCCGGATTGACTGCCGGCCGCACGCCTGCATTGAAAAGGTCTGTTTCCAGAAAGATCTGTCCGTCCGTGATGGAGATGACATTTGTCGGGATATAGGCGGAAACATCGCCCGCCTGTGTCTCGATGATCGGGAGTGCCGTCAGCGAGCCGCCGCCGTAATGCTCATTCAGGCAGCAGGCGCGTTCCAGCAGACGCGAATGCAGATAGAACACATCGCCCGGATAGGCCTCGCGCCCCGGCGGACGCTTCAGCAGCAGCGAGAGCGTTCTGTATGCGACCGCGTGCTTGGAAAGATCATCGTAAACGATCAGCACATCCTTGCCCTGATCGGTGAAGTATTCGCCCATTGTGCAGCCGGAATACGGCGCGATGTACTGAAGCGGCGCCAGCTCGGACGCGGTCGCGGAGACCACGATTGTATACTTCATCGCATCCGCCTTCGCCAGTGTCTCCACGACATTCGCGACGGTGGAGCGCTTCTGACCGATCGCGACATAAATGCAGATGACATTCTTGTCCTTCTGATTCATGATCGTATCAAGCGCGATTGTCGTCTTGCCGGTCTGACGGTCGCCGATGATAAGCTCACGCTGACCTCTGCCGATCGGGATCATGGAGTCGATCGCCTTGATGCCGGTCTGGAGCGGCTCATGCACCGATTTTCTTGTAATGATGCCGGGCGCGATCTTTTCGATCGGCATGGTTTTTTCGGTCAGGATCGGTCCCTTGCCGTCGATCGGTTCACCGAGTGCATTGACGACTCTGCCGAGCAGCTCCTCGCCGACCGGCACCGAGACGATGCGCTTTGTGCGTTTGACCGATGCGCCCTCCTTGATATCGTGATCGGAGCCGAGCAGCACCGCACCGACAAAGTCATGCTCCAGATTCAGCGCCATGCCGGAGATGCCGCCCTCGAATTCGAGCAGCTCGCCGGACATACACTTTTCCAGACCGTGGACATTTGCAATGCCGTCGCCGACCGTGATCACCGTTCCGACATCGGCAAGGTTCAGCTTGGCTTCATAGTTTTTGAGCTGTTCCTTGATGATGCCGGTGATTTCATCTGGTCTTAAATTCATTCTTACACCTACCAACTGTTTCCGTCAGGAGAGGCGCTCCTTCAGCGCATCCAGACGGTATTTCACGCTGTTGTCGATCCGCGTATCGCCGTACTGCACGATCACGCCGCCGAGAATACTGCGGTCGATGCGCTCATGGATCTGCACAGTCTTATGCATTTTGCGTTCGAGTGCCGCACGCAGCCGTTCCTGCTGTGTTTCGCTCAGCGGGACGGCCGTGGTCACGCTGACTACTGCCAGATCGTGGAAATCGAGCATCAGTGCATCGAAATCATCCGCGATCTCGCCGATATACGGGACTCTGCCGTGGTCGATCAGCAGCAGGAGCAGACGGGCGGCAAGCCCCTCATCTCCGAAGATCTTTTTTGCGATCTGCTGCCGCTCCGAAACGGAGAGCGTCGGCAGCGAGAGCAGCCTTGTCAGATCGGGATTGAGCGAGAACATCAGTGCGCACTGACGCAGATCATTCCGCGTCTCCTGCATGACTGCATCGCCCTGCTCCTTCGCGAGTGAAAACAGCGCACCCGAATAAACGGAAGAAACCTCCGAGCTCACTGCACATCACCCACCGAATCAATAAATTCATCAATCAGTCTCTCATGATCTGCCTGATTGATCTCACGCTCGACGACCTTCTCTGCCGCTGCAACTGCCAGTCCGGAGATCTCGCTGCGCAGGGCGCTTGCGGCTTTGCGGCGCTCACGCTCCAGCTCATCGCGGTTCTGCTGCATGATGCCGGCTGCCTCCTCACGCGCCTGTGCAACGATCTCATCCGAGCGCTGCTGTGCGCGGCGGGCTGCCGTCCGGAGCATTTCCGCAGATTCTTCCTTCGCATTTGCGAGCTTTTCGTTATACTCTGTCTCTGCGGCTTCTGCGCGGCTGCGGGCATCCTCGGCGTCTGCGAGCGTCTGATCGACGGCCGCCTTGCGTTCTGCGAGAATCTTCTGCACCGGCGCAAAGAGGAAATGCTTCAGCGCGAGAAACAGGATCAGCGTATTGCAGAGGGTAAAGAGAATGGTGCCGATGTCAATGGATAAAAATCCGAGTTTCATATAGTCCCAGCCTCTCTGATCTGAATTTCAGCCGCATCAGGTGAACGGCTTGAGGAAGATCAGCAGCAGCGCGATGATCAGGCCGTAGATACCGGTGGACTCTGCCACGGCACATCCGACGAACATGGTTCTTGTGACGGCGCCGGAAGCCTCCGGCTGTCTTGCGATCGCTTCGCAGGCCTTGCCGACCGCGTAGCCTTCACCGATGCCGGGGCCGATACCGGCGATCATTGCCAGACCTGCACCGACTGCGGAGCCGGCGAGTACGATTGCTTCTGGAATTTCCATAGTTTCATACCTCCGAAAAATAAATGTGGTTTTGGGAATGCGGGAACGGGGCAGGGGAGCGCTTAAGTCTCGGCTGCGTCATCCGAAGGCCCCGCATTGCTGATGAATACCATTGTCAGCATGATGAAAATGAATGCCTGCATGAAGTCAGAGAACAGGTCGAAATAGAGTGACAGGACTGCCGGGATACCGACGGTCAGGATCGGGACCTGCAAACGGATCATGTGGCTGAGCGCGGTCAGGCCGTAATAGACCAGACCCATGATGATCGAGCCGCCGGCGATGTTGCCGAAATGACGGAGCGCCATTGCGGTCGGTGTCGCGACCTCACTCAGAATGTTGATCGGCAGCATGACAGGGATCGGATCAGTGAAGCCCTTGAGATAGCCGCCGATGCCGCCGTAGCGGATCTTGGTCGCCGTGATGAGAATGAATGTGATCGCCGCCCATGTCAGCAGCACGGAGAAATCCGAGGTCACGGCGCGCAGGCCGAGCAGACTGATGAGGCTGCCGAAGATCGAGAAGCAGAAGATCGTCGCGATGTAGGGTGTGAAGCCGAGGAACCGTTTGCCCATCGTATCACGGACAAGATTCGTGATCGCCTCGACCGCCATTTCCGCGACCGCCTGCCGTTTGGAGATATTCCGCACGCGCAGATTCCGCGTCAGAAAGACCGCCAGCCCGATGATGACTGCCATGACGATCCATTCCAGCACGACGGTTTCCGTGAAATTGATCGTCAGCCCGAAGATTTTGAAGGATGTAATGACCTTCGGACCGGAGACATCAAGCTCCGACGGCCCCTGCAAAAATTCGGGGATTGCCATAACTGTTGCTTTTCACCTCTTTTTTTTGCCGGATGCAGAACCGGTCCGGGAAAACAGCGCACCGGCGGTATAGACGATGCGCGGATACAGCATCGGGATCACGACAGCGACCGGCGAGATCCTGCTGCGCAGAAGCAGCGCCGCACTGAATCCCAGTGCGAAAACGCCGAGCCTTGCCGCATAGAACAGCAGATGCCGCCGCTGGCTGGATGTGCCGTAACGCCGTGCGTCCTCCTCCATGCGCAGCACACTGATCCGCAGCAGGAGCAGCGAGATCAGCAGAACCGCAGTTCCGAGGAGCAGTCCGAGTGCGAAGGAGCGTGTCACGCCGAGAAACATCACGCTGATGAGATAAGCTGCAATATCCAGAAATACCGCACGCTTCATCAGAGCGCGGATCTCACGCGCCGGACTGTCTGACGGCATACCGATGCCTCCTTTTCCGATTCTCTAACCAGTATACCATAAAAACGAAAAAAAAGCAATAAGCAAAACCCGATAACAGTACGATTTTCACGCAAATTCGGCTCTGTGCATAAAAAAAGCGCTTCCGCAGCGGATGATTGCAAAGGAACATCGGACGATTGTGCATTGACAAGCAGACGGAAAACCGTTATAATATGCATGAGAGGATCGGTGCGGCGCGGATGCGCGCTGCGCCAGAAAGCATGAATGGAGTATGTGATGCAAAAACGAGTGGGGACGCTGTGTGTCACGGCCGCGGTCATGCTGTGCTGTACCGGATGCGGAGAGTCCGGCAGCGGCACCGGGATCCGGTTCTCGTGGTGGGGCGGGCAGTCCCGCCATCAGGCTACGCAGGCCGCTGTTGACAGCTTCACTGCCGATCATCCGGAGATCGCCGTCCGTACCGAATACGGCGCATGGAACGGGTGGGAGGAGGCTGCTGCCGCCGCGCTCTATGCGGGCACCGAGCCGGATGTCATGCAGGTCAATCAGAACTGGATCACCGACTACAGCTCGGAGACAGCCGGATTCCTTGACCTGAACGCATTCCGCAGCATCATTGATTTGCAGCAGTACGACAGGGATGTACTGGATATGTGTACCGTTGACGGCAAGCTGCTCTGCCTGCCGCTCAGCGAAACGGGGCGTGTCTTCTTCTGGAACGAGACGACCTTTGCAGCCGCCGGTCTGCCGGTGCCGGAGAGCTTTTCCGCGCTCTGCGAGGCGGGCAGCATCTTCCGCGAGAAGCTCGGCGAGGAGTGGTATCCGCTGGCGCTCGGCTGGTATGACCGGATGCTCTTTCTCGTCTACGATCTGCAATGCCGTTACGGACGCGAATGGGCGAAGGACGGTGTTTTGCAGTATTCGCAGGCGGAGATCGAGGAAGGAATGCAGCGCATCGTGCAGATGGAGAAGGATCATGTGATCCCGCCGCTGAAGCAGATCGCGGGCGGCGGCGCCGACAGCTTCGATAAGGACGAGAATTTCATCACCGGCAAATACGCCGGCATCTACGAATGGGATTCCTCCGCCGGCAAATTTGTCGATGCCCTTGCAGAGGGGCAGACCTTGACCGTCGGGCAGTATTTTGACGACCTCGGCAGCTATCACGGCGGATTTTCCAAGATCGCGCAGGGCTTTGCGATCTCGAAGCATACCGCTTCGCCGGAGGCCTGCGCAGAGCTGATCTCCTATCTGGTCAGCAATGAAAAGGCGGTCACGCTGCTCGGAACGGAGCGCGGCGTACCGCTGAATCACCGTGCGTATGAGATCTGCGAGCAGGCGGATCTGCTCGGCGATATCGCCGCGAATGCATACAGCACGATGAATGACTACATTACGCTAAGGATTGATCCGGATTTTGAACACGCCTCTCTCAAAGGAGATGGGGGTCTCTATGAGGATGTGTTCACCGGACTGAGCTACGGTGATTACTCGGTTTCCCAAGCGGCAGAACGGCTCTGTGCCGGAATTCAGGCTGCCCTTGCCGGAGAATGACCATGACAGAACAGTTTTTTCAGGATTATCTGAAGCATTACCGGCCGTTCAAGGATTACTGGAATTATGAGGACGGCTGTGTGCTGCTCGGATGTATCCGGATGTTTCAGGCGACGGGTGCCGCCTGCTATGCAGAATTCGTATTGCAGTATTTGTCGGAGCGCGTCCGGCCGGACGGCACCATTCCAGGCTATCCGGTCAGCCGGTATGCGCTCGACAGCTTCAACAGCAGCAAGGCGCTCTTTTTCGCCTATGACCTGACGCATGATGAACGCTATGCCGCCGCCGCGCACTGGCAGGCGGAGCAGCTGGCCGCGCATCCGCGGACGGGCAGCGGCATCTGCTGGCACAAGCAGATCTATCCGGAGCAGGTCTGGATCGACGGCGTTTATATGTTCGCGCCGTTTCTTGCGGAATATGCAAAGCGAACCGGCGACAGCAGCTGCTTTGCGGAGATCGGCCGTGCCTTCCGCTATGTCACTGCGCATATGCGCGATCCCGAAACGGGACTCTATTATCATGCGCTGGACGAATCCCGCACACAGCGCTGGGCGGATCCGGAGACCGGTCTTTCGCGCTCCTGCTGGCTGCGCGGCATGGGCTGGTTCCTCATGGCGCTGACCGATACGATTGCGCTGCTGCCGGAATCGGAATCGGCGCTCAGCGGATTTCTCGCGGAAACGCTTCAGGATGCGGTGAGTGCGCTGCTGCCGTTCCGCACGGAGAACGGTCTGCTCTGTCAGATCGCGGATCAGCCGCCTGCTGCGGGCAATTATGAGGAGACATCCGGCAGTCTGATGGCGGCCTATGCAATGATGTACGGCGCGGAGCTTCAGGCGTTGCCGGAGGATGCATTCACGGCGGGCGCGGAGATGCTCGAAGCGGTCAAGCGGGAAAAGCTCGTGCAGACCGATGACGGCATTTCGCTCGGCGGCATTTGCAGCGCAGCCGGTCTCGGCGGTTCGGATCGCCGGGACGGAAGTCCTGCCTATTATCTTTCGGAGCCGGTCACATCGGATGATCCGAAGGGTGTCGGTGTTCTGATGATGGCGGAGGCGGCGCGCATCCGGAATCAGAAAACGGCGGCTGCACGGCGCTTTGCAGCGTCCTGAGCATCCGCCGGAGGAGAATGATATGCTGAATCAAAACCGATCTGCCGGTTTCCTCAGACGGAACCGGCATCTTCTTTATATCATGCCGTGGCTGATCGGCTTTCTGATCTTTCAGGCTGCGCCGATGCTGTATTCGCTGATCTGCGGATTTACGGATTTCAGTCTGTTCCGGGGCGTTTCACAGACCGGCGTGATGAATTATACCCGCATTTTTACAGATTCCGAGACACTGCGTTCGATCGGTCTGACGCTGAAATTCGCATTCCTCAGCGTACCGCTGAAGATCGGCGCGGCACTGCTCTGTGCGGCACTGCTGGCAAAGCAGCTGCGCGGCATCCGCATTTTCCGGACGCTCTATTATCTGCCCTCGATCCTCGGCGGATCGGTCGCGGCATCGGTGCTGTGGAAGGCGATGTTCCGCGATCACGGCGTGGTCAATTCGATGCTCTCGGCGCTGCATCTTCCGGTGCATTCGTGGCTCGCGGAGCCGCATTCGGCGATGTGGGTGATTATTTTGCTGCGCGTCTGGGAATTCGGCTCGCCGATGCTGATGCTGCTGGCGGCATTGCAGCAGATTCCGCAGGAATACTCCGATGCCGCAGCGCTTGACGGCGCGGGAAAGCTGCGGACATTTTTCACGGTTAAGCTGCCGATGATCTCGCCGGTGCTGTTCTATAATCTGATGCTCGGATTTTGCGCGGCGATGCAGGAATTCAATGCGCCCTTTGTCATCACGGAGGGCGGGCCGCGCGGCGCAACGACGCTGTTTTCGGTGCTGCTTTACCGCAGTGCATTCACGGCGAATGAAATGGGCTATGCCTGTTCGCTGGCATGGGTGCTGTTTCTGCTTTCGGCATCGGTCAGCGCGGGATTTATGCTTCTGCGGCGGCGGTTCGTCTATGATCCGGACGGGGAGGCGGCAGCATGAAGCGCGTCAGACGCGAGCGACTTCTGCGGATCGTGATACTGTGCATCGGCGCGAGCGTGATGATCTTCCCGCTGCTCTGGCTTGTGAGCGCGACATTCCGCAGCAATTCAGAGCTGTTTTCCGATGCCGGACTGCTCCCGCATTCCGTGACATTTGAGGGCTGGCGCAATGCGTTTGCATCCTACGGCGGACAGATCAGCCTGATGAAAGCGATGCGCAATACCTATCTGATCGCGCTGCCGAAAATGCTGCTGACGCTGATCTCCGTCACGCTGACGGCCTACGGCTTTGCGCGGTTCCGGTTTGCGGGAAAGCGGCTGCTGACTGCGCTGCTTTTTGCGACGGTTTTTCTGCCGCAGACGGTGCTGTATGTGCCGCAGTTTATCCTGTTCAACCGGCTCGGCTGGATCGACTCGCCGCATTATCTGCCGCTGATCGTTCCGGCAGCGCTCGCCGGCGATACGGTTCTGGTCATCATGCTGATCCAGTTCATCCGCAGCATCCCGCGCACCTATGACGAGGCGGCGCGGCTCGACGGCTGCAATTCGCTGCAAATCCTGTGGTATATCCTGGTGCCGCAGCTTCAGCCGATCCTGATGTCAGTGGGCGTTTTGCAGCTGCTCTGGACTGTGAACGATTATATGGGCCCGCTGCTCTATGTGAAAACGCCGTCGCGCTATCCGCTTTCCGTTTATGTGAAGCTCTCTATGGATGCGGACAGCGGATTTGCATGGAACCGCGTGCTGGCGGTCTGCTGCATCGCGATGCTGCCGCAGATCATACTGTTTTTCGCATCGCATCACAGTGCCGCACCGGAATCCGGCGGACTGAAGGAATGAATACGGAAGCAGGCCGGAACTTTGTGAATCAAGTGAATAAACGCGGCAAGTCCGCACCGGCTCCTTGCATCCGGTGCGGACTTGCTCTCCCCCCTAAGTGTTCGGTATTGTCAGATTTGTCATCAGCTCAGCTGAGCTTTGCGAAAACCTGCTGCCATGTCGTCTGCTTGCCGATCATATGATCGGTGAAGTAGATGAGGATCGCCATTGCATCACGCAGATCCACCTTGTCGGAATTGTCAACATCCAGAACCCGCTGTTCGATATCGTTCAGCTTGTATTCGTTTGAGCCGGTGATGCCTGCGGTATAGGCCTGCAAGGCCTGTAAAGCATCCTTGCTGGAAATGCTGCGGTTGAAGTCGCCGTCGCCGCGCAGATGACAGGGAACCGTCACCGTGATCGCATTGCTGCTTGCATAGTCGGATACCGCGCTGTCGCCGCCCTGATAGCGGAATGTCAGCTTGGCGCTGCCCTCCTGTGAGAGATCGGGCGCGCCCTGACAGACACAGCCTGCCGTGATATCCTGCCAGCCCGCATTGCCGTTCTCGGTAATGTATGCAAGGATTGTATAATTCGCAATATTTGAGATATCGGTGTCATCCGTGCGCCATGCAGCAACCTTGGATGATGCCGATATTATTGTGCAGCTTCTGGTCTGCACCGGCGCATCCTTTGTAAATACCGCAGTGACCGTATGATTCCCGCGGATATCCTTGATCGTCAGCTCGCCGTTTTGCAGCTGCGTTTCCGCGCCGTCCAGCAGGAAGGACTGGAGATGATATCCGGCATCCGCCGCGACACGGATTGTGAGACTGCCGCCTGCTTCCACGAGCGTTTCGCCGTCCGGCGAGATAGTACCGCCCTGACCGGACGCCATTGTGCTGACCGTGAAGCTGCTGCGCTTCGGGATCTCGACAGACTGTTTGCTGCCGCAGTTTACGCATTGCCGCTCGGAGAGTCCGGCTTCATAGATCGTCGGTTCTTTGACGGTTTCCCAGCTGCTCCAGTAATGCCCTGTCGCGGGGACATCCTGATATTCCCGATGGCCGCAGTTGAGGCATTCGGTATAGTTTCGGCCTGCCGTTTCGCAGCCCGGCTGGATCTCGATCTGCCAGTCAGAGAAGTGATGTCCGACGGCATAGATTTCGCGGTATTCTTTCAGACCGCAGTCAGCGCATTCACGAACCTCTGTGCCGTTTTCGGTACAGGTCGCAGCCTTTTCCACGCGCCATTCACCGAAGTGATGCGACAGCGCCGGAATCGTGCGGGATTCGATTGCTCCGCAGTTCGCGCAAACGCGGTGCTCACTGCCGTCGGAGCCGTAGTCTGCGGGGGAATCCGTGATCCATTCACCGAAGGAATGCTCCAGTGCAGGAATCTCACGGCGCTCGACAGTTCCGCAGTTTGCACATTCGCGCATCTCGCTGCCGGCCACACCGCAGCTCGCCGCCTTTTCGGTTTTCCATTCGCCGAACGAATGCTCCAATGCAGCAATCATCTTCGTCTCGCGGTTTCCGCAGTCGGTGCATTCGCGATAGCGGGAGCCGGTGACGCCGCAGGAGGCTTCCTTTTCGATGACCCACTCGCCGTAGCTGTGTCCCTTTGCAGGGATGATCTCATTTTCACCGGTGCCGCAGACTGTGCAGACGCGGGAACGCTCGCCGGTCGTTTCACAGCCGGCTTCCTTGATGCTCCAGCTGCTCCATTGATGTCCGGCGGCCGGAATGGTTTCGGTTTCTTTCTGGCCGCATCCGGAGCAGGAGCGTTCACGCTTGCCGTTTGTCGTGCAGGTTGCGGCAGTCGTGATCTCCCAGGCCGACCAGACATGAGAATGCTCCGAGCTGCCGATCACCACAAAATTCAGTCCGGCAGCGTTTGCATATGTCTGCGCCGCCGATCCTGCTTTTCCGTAGATCGTCGTGATGCCGGGAGAGCCGACATAGGTGCCGACCATTCTATTGCTCTGATATTTGATTTCATCATAGTATTTGCCGATCGCATCGGTCTCAATCGTCGTTACGCTTTCCGGGATCGTGATGGATTTGAAGCAGGTCATTTCGAATGCTTTTTTTCCGATCGACTGCAGCGAGCTGCTGAGCGTAACAGTATGCAGATTTGTACCGTAAAAAGCGCTGGCTCCGATGCTTGTGACTGTATCGGGCAGTGTCAGCTCAGTCAGCGCGAGATTGCCGTAAAAAGCCGTGCTGCCGATCGACACCAGATTGGGCGGAAGTTTGAACGGCATGAGCTTTGTGCAGCCGTTGAACGCCTGTGTGTTAATCTGCGTGAGATTCTGCGAGAGCTGAACCGTTGTCAGCTCACTGCAATAATTACACATATAGTTTCCCATATCCGTCACGCTGTCTGCCATATACAGCTCTTTCAGCACAGAACAGCTGTCAAAGGCGTGCGCAGGCAGTTTCGTGATGCCGTTTTCGATCGTGACGGATGTGATCGAATTGCGGTACACGCCCCATGCGACACTGGAGACTTCGCCGGTTCCGCTGATTGTCAGCCTGCCGTCGGTATAGTCCCATGAAGCAGATGTGCCGCAGCTTCCGCCTGCGGCGGAAACGGAAAGCGGCATCGGCAGAATGCTGCCGGACAGCAGCGCACAGGAAAGCAGTGCGCCGGTCAGCCTGCGCATTACGCGGCTGAAAGTGTTCATAAAAATAGCCCCCTCATAGAATCAGAAATAAAACCCCATATTTATCATACCATTTTCCAAATATAAAGTCAACCGATACGAAAAAACTTTATGAATTCGCACGAATATGAAGTGCCTGTTTTGTGCATTATGCTAATACATATAGCAGATTGCGGCTGCTGTATTTCAAAATCAGTGTCAAGTATCCACTTGAAAAATAATGAGTATTATGGTATAATAACAGAATAAAACGATAGACAGACGGAGGAATGAGAACATGGATATTCTCGCACAGCTTGCGGCGGAGTTTTCGCTGCGGCAGGAGCAGGTCGATCACGCAGTCGCTCTGCTCGATGACGGCAAGACCGTCCCTTTTATTGCGCGTTACCGGAAAGAACAGACCGGCTCACTCGATGACCAGACGCTCCATGCGCTGAGCGACCGGCTGAATTATCTGCGCAAGCTGGAGGAGCGCAAGCAGGAAATCTGCGATGCGATCACGGCGCTCGGCAAGCTGACGCCGGAGCTGGAATCCGCGATCTCCGCGGCGAAAACACTGGTCGAGGCAGAGGATCTTTACCGCCCTTACAAACAGAAGCGCCGCACAAAGGCGACAATCGCAAAGGAACGCGGCCTTGAACCGCTCGCGCTCTGCATCATGCAGCAGGATCACAGAACGGATCCGCAGAAGGAGGCAGTAGCGTATATTGATGCGGAAAAGGAGGTGCCGGATATCGAAGCGGCGCTGTCCGGCGCATCCGATATACTCGCGGAGATCATCTCCGATGACGCGGATGTCCGCAAGCGGCTGCGCAATGTGCTGACGCTGCGCGGCAGTCTGACCGTCAAGGCGGTCGATCCCGATACCGACAGTGTATACCGGAATTATTACGAATATGCCGAGCTGATTGAAAAGGCCGCGAAGCACCGCATTCTCGCGATCAACCGCGGCGAAAAGGAGGGCTTCCTCAAGGTCGCTCTCACCATGCCGGACGGCCTCGGCGAGCAGATTGTCACAAAGGCATATGTCAAAAATGACAGTCCCGCCGGTCAGATCGTGGAATCGGCAGCGCTGGATGCATATAAGAAATCGCTTCTGCCGGCGGTGCAGCGCGAGGTGCGCGCAGCACTGACCGAGGATGCCTCCGAGCAGGCGATTACCGTTTTTGCATCGAATCTGCGGCAGCTTCTGCTCCAGCCGCCGATCAAGGGCATGATCACGCTCGGCCTTGACCCCGGTTTCCGGACAGGCTGCAAGGTCGCCGTAGTCGATCCGACCGGCAAGGTGCTTGCGACCGATGTTGTCCATATTACCGCAAATTCCAAGCAGGCGGTTGAGGGCGGAAAGATCAGGCTCAAGCGTCTGATTCAGCAGCATCATGTTCGCGCAATCGCGATCGGCAACGGCACGGCGTCCCGTGAATCGGAGCAGATTGTAGCGGAAATTCTGCGCGAGATGCCCGAATGTGAAGCAGCATACATGGTCGTCAGCGAGGCCGGTGCATCGGTCTATTCTGCATCGAAGCTCGCCGCCGAGGAATTTCCGGATTATGATGTCGCACTGCGCAGCGCAGTCTCGATCGCAAGAAGATTGCAGGATCCGCTGGCAGAGCTGGTCAAGATCGAGCCGAAGGCAATCGGCGTCGGTGAATACCAGCATGATATGCCGCCCGCGAGACTGAATGAATCGCTGACCGGTGTCGTCGAGGACTGCGTGAACGCGGTCGGCGTGGATCTCAATACCGCATCCGGCTCGCTGCTGTCCTATATCTCCGGCATTCACAGCGGCATTGCGCACAACATCGTCGCATACCGTGAGGAGAACGGCGCATTCACATCCCGCAAGGCGCTCATGAAGGTGCCGAAGCTCGGCGCGAAGGCCTATGAGCTTTGCGCCGGATTCCTGCGCGTCCGGAACGGCAAGAATCCGCTCGACAATACCGGCGTGCATCCGGAAAGCTATGCCGCCGCGGAGGCGCTGCTGAAGGAATGCGGCTGCTCGCTTAGTGATATCGGCGGCGATCTTCATGCGCTGAATGATGCGGTTGAGAAAAAGGGAATCCCGGCGCTGGCGGCAGAGCTCGGCATCGGTGAGCCGACGCTGCGCGATATCGTCAAGGAGCTGCAAAAGCCCGGCCGCGATCCGCGTGACGAGCTGCCGAAGCCGCTGATGCGCTCCGGCGACATCATGACTGCGGAGGATCTCAAGCCCGGCATGGAGCTGGTCGGCACGGTGCGCAATATCATTGATTTCGGCGCATTTGTCGATATCGGCGTGCATGAGGACGGACTTGTCCATGTTTCGCAGCTCGCGAATAAATTCGTCAAGCATCCGCTGGATGTGGTCAAGGTCGGACAGATCGTCCGTGTGCGCGTACTGGAATCCGATCCGAAGCGCAAGCGCATCAGCCTGACGATGAAGGGCGTTTCACAGGCGGATCTCGAATCCTGATCCGCAGGGGATCTGCTGTCAATTCCAAACTGAAAGGGGACGACCGATCATGGTTTATGTGACCGGCGATACGCACGGCGATTTCACGCGTTTCCGCAATCCCATACTCAAAAAGGCGGATGCGGATGATATCGTGATCGTCTGCGGGGATTTCGGTTTCTTCTGGGATGATTCCAAGCAGGAGCAGAAATTCCGCAAGAAGCTCTCCGAGCTGAAATATACCGTGGCATTCGTGGACGGATGCCACGAGAATTACGATATGCTCGAAAAATATCCGACGATGGAGTGGCACGGCGGCACCGCCCGCGTGATCGAACCGAATCTGGTGCATCTGCTCCGCGGTGAGATCTATACGATCTGCGGCAGAAGATTCTTCACATTCGGCGGCGGACACAGTCAGGATTTTGAATACCGCACCGCCGAAAACTGGTGGGAGCGTGAGCAGCCGACCTATGAGGAGATCATCCGTGCGGCGGAGAATCTGAAAGCGGTTGACAATACCGTCGATTATATCATCACGCATGAGCCGCCCGCTTCATTGAAGGACTGTCTGCGCGTGGATACGATGCAGCGGCTTGAGGTTCATGCGTTTTTCGAGGATCTGATGCAGATATGCAGATTCCGTGCATGGTACTTCGGCAAATGCCACATGAACCGCTATGTGCCGCTGAAATACTATGCGGTATTCGATGAGATCAATCCGCTGGAGGAAACACGCGGCATGGCACCGGATGCAGCCTATGAACCGCTGCCGGAGGATTACGATGAAGCGGAGCTGCCGGAGGATGCAGCGGATGATGCCGCTGCGGATACGGAGGAATAACCATGAGCGGGCTTGAAACGCAGATCGAAGCCGGTCAGGAGGCGATCAGGGAGACGACAGGTCTGCTCTCCGGAATGATGGATCAGCTGACTGCCCGTCTGCCGTCGATTGTGGTCGCGCTTGTCGTCTTTGTCCTCGGAATGCTGCTGGCAACGCTCATCAATAAGACGATCTTTCACACGATGAAGCGTGCAAAGCTCAACAAGACGGCAGCGAGCTTCGGGCAGTCGCTGGTGCGCATTCTGCTCTATACGATCCTTATTATGATCTGCCTGAGCATTGCCGGCGTACCGATGGCGTCGATCATTGCGGTCGTCGGTGCGGCGGGCATGGCGATCGCGCTTGCGCTGCAAAACAGCCTTTCCAATGTCGCAGGCGGATTCATCATCCTGTTTGAAAAGCCGTTTCAGCGCGGCGATTACATCATCACCTCAGAGCAGGAGGGATTTGTCGAATCTGTTTCGATCCTTTATACGCGGCTGATGACACGCGACAACCGCAGCATTTATGTGCCGAACAGTCTGGTCGCGGGCAGTCCGCTCGTCAATCTCTCGCAGAACGGTACGCTGCGCCTGACCGCGCACATTCCGCTCGCCTATGACAGCGATCTCGGCAGGGTGCGGACAGTCCTGCTGGATTCGCTGAAAAATGTCTCTGTCGTGCTGAAGGATCCGAAGCCCTATATGGCTGTTTCGGAGTTCGCGGACAGCAGCATTGATGCGGTCATATATTTCTGGGTGAAGAAGGGCGATTATTTTGTCGGGACTGAGCGCGTTCTGGAGGCGTTCAAAAATGCGATGGATGAAAATGACATTGTGATTCCGTTCCCGCAGCTCGATATTCACCGCATTCCTGATTAAAGGGACACCGGCATGGATACGCTGACTTTTTCCGGCGGCACGCTGTTCGGCCTTGCGCTGACGGTATTTGTGTATCTGGCACTGCCGGTCACGGTGTTCTTTCTGCTGCGGAGCCGCGGCAGAGCACAGGTTTTTCCGGTGATTGCGGGTGCTGTCACATATTTTCTGGCGGTACGCCTCAATGACCTGACGGCACATTTGCTGCTGTTCCGGCAGCCTGTCGGCGTGCAGGCAGCGGCGGCGCTGGAGCTTGTCGCAATATTTGAGGAGACCGGCCGTTATCTCGCGATGCGCTTCCCGCTTTTGGATGTGCGGAGAAGCAGGGCTGCGGTCTGTTATGCGGTCGGCCATGCCGGACTGGAATGCTGGAGCCGCGCCGTGCAGATGACCGGCATCATCGGAAAGGGAATTGATCTCAACCGTTACGGCATTGCGCATTTCACCGCAGCCCTGAGCGATGAGGCTGCAAAGAATGTCACGGAGCAGCTGCAATACTATGCAGATACCGGACTGCTTGTCAGCCTGCTGGACTGCATACAGATCATCACGAATTTCGGTGTGCATACGGCGCTTTCCCTGCTGATCTTCAAAAAGCTGATTGATGAGGGATTCCGCCTACGGGTGCTGGCCGGAGCGATTCTGCTGCACTATGCACTGAACTGCATTTCATGGCTAGTATCGCTGACCGGCAGCCGGATCTTTACTTCACTGGCCGGTATTGTCACAGGCACCGCGATCATTCTGCTGGTCAGCCGTATCATTGACGGGCGGCAGATCATGGCGGAGATTTTCGGTGTGTATCAGCTCCGGACTGAAACAGGTAACGAATAATACACAAGTATTATTGCGTAAAGGCTGCCCGGAATCCAGCCGGAAAAGCAAATATATCAACAGCGACAGCCGCCGGTGTTTTGCGCACCGGCGGCTGTTCGTTGGCAAAGAAAACCCCCGGCTCAGCCGGGGGTTCAAAAAAGCTTTAGCTATGGA
>CAMOOV010000010.1 GCA_946621745.1 uncultured Ruminococcus sp. | reverse complement strand
ATACCCGCCGCAGACTTGATGAGCCCCATGCGGGCGGTGCCGGCTTCGGTGACGCCGAGATGCAGCGGATAGTTACAGGATTCCGCCGCAAGGCGATAGCAGGCGATCATATTCTGCACATCCGAGGATTTGATCGAAATGACGATATCATGGAAATCGAACTGCTCCAGCAGCTTTGCATGATTCAGCGCACTTTCGACCATTGCCTGCGGCGTCGGGCCGCCGTATTTTGCGAGCAGCTCCTTTTCGAGCGAGCCGGAATTGACGCCGATGCGAATCGGGATCTGCTTTTCGAGACATTTCTCTGCAACCGCCCTGACATTTTCTATCGCGCCGATATTGCCCGGATTGATGCGGATTTTATCGACACCGGCATCTGCCGCGGCGAGTGCGAGCTTATAGTTGAAATGGATATCTGCAACGAGCGGAACGGAGACCGCTTCCTTGATCGCGGGGATAAGCTGCACGGCCTCCATATTCGGGATCGCTGCGCGGATGATCTCGCAGCCGGCATCCGCGAGCTGCTTTGCCTGCCGCACAGAGCCTTCGATATCGTCCGAGCGGGTATTGAGCATGGACTGGATATAAATATGACTGCCGTCGAGCAGACATTGCCCGACCTTGACAGGATGCAGATTTCTCATGTATTTTCGTCCTTTCCGATTATTCTGTGTCTGCGTTGTCCGCCGGACTCTCCTCCGGCTCTGCGCTGTCCGGCTGCACTTCCTCTGCGGGGATGATTGTTTCATATGTATCCGCATAATTGCAGACGCAGAAATCATTTTCCTCCCAGCGGATGACATGAACACAGACCGGCGCATTTTCCTTGCGGTCATAGCGGATGCGGTATTTGCCGTCCGGCAGATAGCAGACCGCATAAGCGCCGAGCAGCGTGCTTTCATCATGATGCACCGGCAGCGTCATCATGGATGCGGTCTCATCGACGCGCAGCCGGTAATTCATCGTGACGGCGAGATAGAGGATGATCAGCTCAACGATGCCGGCGGTGATGCACCAGTTATAAGCGTGCAGAAAAATGCCGGCGATCAGTGCCGCGAGAAACAGCACGGATGCCTGCAATGCAGATTTCCGGCTGAGCCTTGCATCCTCATGGAACTGCCGGAGCACCTCCGGCGTGATTGCAGTCAGTTCGGGAATCAGCGCCGCGTCGATCTCGGCCTGATCCTCCGGCGTCAGATTGCCAGTGATCCGGCGAACGCCCGGTGCTTTCAGAATCGGTTTCATGACAGAAAATCCTCCGGATGTTGTTCATAGACGGGATACCATGTGACATGATTGCGGAATTTGACAATGACAACGGTATTGCAGCTGCCGGAGCCCTCCGGCGCACGGAGCGTATACCGTCCGTCCGGCTGATAGAACACGAGATAGCTGGTATACCAGACACGGCCGTAGCGTCCGCGGTTTTCAATATCATACATATGGTCGATCGGCACCTTTGTAAAAACGGCGGAATCGTCGATCGAGAGCCAGACCGCGCCGACGCCTTTCGTAACCATGATGATGACAAAGACGATGACGGCGCCGATACAGCCGGCAGCCAGCGCGACCTTCGGATCACGCAGCACACTGTCACTGTGGGAATACCTTCTGCGCGACGGCATGATGAACATGAGAAAGAGCAGCAGGAATGCGCCGATGCTGATCGCAAATGCGCCCGCCAGCGAAACCTGCGTGCTGCTCATGCTTTCGGTGACAGCCTTTTTGACCTCCGGCGTGACCGGCTCCCAGAGCGGATAGGAGAGCGATTCGACGATCTCGCGCTCGCCTGCGCTGAGCCGCTGATACAGCCACCAGCCGAGGACAAGCAGCGCAGGCGGGATCAGGAATGTCACGAATTTGATACCGGACGGAATATCCGGTATCAGCGACATCGGGAGCACGATCGCAAGGGAGACGCCGGCAGCGATCACCGGCCATGTGTGCCCGCCGAACGGACTTCTGTATTTGAGTCGTTTCATAGGGATTCTCCGATATGCAGATTTTGAGGGCAAATAAAGATTTGGGTGGATTCTCTTAAAAACAGAATGTTACAAAAGTTTAAGAAGATAAGGAATCGCTTCGCGATGCGATTGAAGAATGGGTGCCTCTATCGCAGGCACCCAAGCCCGCGGGCTCTTGAACACTAGGGGAGTTTCGCTCTCTGCGGAGAGCGACGAGGGCTCTGCCCTCGACCCGCAAGCCTTTGAAAAGGCTTGAGCGAAACTTTAGATATGGGCGCCAACAAAACTATTAGTTTTAACAATAATACACAGACAACACAAAAAATACATACTAATTTTTATGGTCAGTGCTGGAACAGCTTGGTGATATCCTGGAATGTGACTGCGACCATCAGCACCATGAGCAGAGCGAGACCGGCGAAATGGATCGTGCCCTCGACCTTTGCGGGGATCGGCTTGCGGCGGATCGCTTCAATGATGAGAAAGACCAGTCTGCCGCCGTCGAGTGCCGGGAACGGGATCAGGTTGAAGATGCCGACATTGATCGTGATGAACGACATCAGGTCGATCAGCGACATCGCCTTATCGCGGAGCGTTTCGCTCATCTGCACATATTCGGTCGTGCTGCCGATGATGCCGACAACGCCGGAAAGATCGTGAAAACCGTATTTGCCCTTGATGAGATCGCGCAGCGAGATCCAGATCAGACGCGCCGTCGAGACGAACTGCTTTCCGGTGTAGGAGAGGACGCGCCCGACGGTTTTATCCTGCCCGTAAACATAGAAGTCGATCATGCCGTTTGTCTCGGTATCGCGGAATTCGACATTTTCGAGCGTCACGAGCTGACCGCCGCGCTCCACGATGACCGTAAAGGTATCCGCGTCGTCGTTCTGAAGCGCATAGAACACATCCTGCATCGTGTAGATGCGCAGACCGTTGATCTTCACAAAGCGGTCGTCCTTCTGAAGCCACTGCTCGGAGGTCGAGATGCTTTTGCCGTCATCATTTTTACGGAAATCCGCGACGGTCGTGCTGGTGATGCGTTCGTCCATGCAGGTGAGCAGCAGGATCAGGAAAAAGCCGAGGATGAGATTCATCGTCGCACCGGCGACCGTGACGAGCATCCGCTTCCAGACCGCAGCCTTGCGGAATGCGCGCGGGTCGTCGGAATTGTCATCCTCGCCCTCCATCGCGCAGTAGCCGCCGATCGGCAGCAGCCGGAGAGAATATTTCGTTTCGCCCTTTTGCTTCGAGATCAGCGCCGGCCCCATGCCGATCGAAAACTCCAGTACGCGGATGCCGCTTTTTTTGGCGACAAAGAAATGTCCCGCTTCGTGGATCATGATAATGATGCCGAAGCAGAGGATCGCGACAAGAACGGTAACAATGGTCATAGTATTCTTCCTTTCGTTTCGTATGAGCAAACTAATGTAATCATATCATAACCGAAAAGCGTGGAAAGTTGTGAAACAGAAAGTGAAAATGCTGCGAAATCAGGCATCTGCCGCGATCGCCTCCCGGACGAATGCACGCGCAGCGCGGTCGGCCGCCGCAACATCCTCATAGCAGGTGAGCGGCTTGACAGGGATCTCCGCGAGCGCCGAATGCACCAGCTCTCCGATGCGCAGGAACGGGATCTTCCGCGCAAGGAATGCCGCGACCGCTTCTTCATTGGCACCGTTTGCAACGACCGGCGCACTGCCGCCCGTCTCGCTTGCACGGATGCAGGCAGTCAGGCAGTCGAAGGTGTCGAAATCGGGCTTTGCGAAGGTCAGTGTGCCGTAATCGGTCAGCGAGAGCGGCTTGGTCGGGCAGGGGAGCCTGTCCGGATAGAGCAGCGCATACTGGATCGGGATCTTCATATCCGGCACACCCATCTGTCCGATCACGGAATCATCCTGATAGACGACTGCGGAATGCAGCACGCTCTGACGGTGTACGACGATCTCGATCTGATCGGGCGCAAGGTCAAAGAGCCAGCGTGCCTCGATGAATTCAAGCCCCTTGTTCATCAGCGTGGCAGAGTCGATTGTGATTTTATTGCCCATGCTCCAGTTCGGGTGATTGAGCGCCTGCTCGACGGTGATATCCTGCAAATCGGCTTTTGTCTTGCCGAAGAACGGCCCGCCGGAGGCGGTGAGGATGATCTTCTTGAGCTGGCTGCGCTTGTTGCCCTGCAAGCACTGGAAGATCGCCGAATGCTCGCTGTCGATCGGATAGATCGGGAGCGAACGCTCCGCGGCGGCCTTCATGACGAGCGCACCGCCCGCGACGAGCGTTTCCTTGTTTGCGAGTGCGATCGGCTTATTCGCTTCGATCGCGGTCAGCGTCGGCAGCAGACCGACCATGCCGACGACGGAATTGAGCAGAAGCTCGGTGCTCTGATGCTGTGCGATCTCGCACAATCCGTCCATTCCTGCCAAAAGGCGGCAGCCAAGACCGGCTGCCGCTTCTTTTAATGCGGGATATCTGGATTCATCTGCGATGCAAAGCAGCTCCGGGCGCAGCTCACGCGCCTGCTTCACCAATTCGTCCACGCGGGTATTGGCAGCGAGTGCGGTGACGCGGATGCCGTGCATCTGCGCGACCTCGATCGCCTGTGTGCCGATACTGCCGGTCGAGCCGAGAATGGCTGTACTGTTTGTCATTGCGTGACTCCTTTTCTGTTATGCCAATTCAAAGAAATTGGTTGCCTGCACATACGCCGTGAAGAACGGAACGACCAGCAGAACGCTGTCGAAGCGATCCAGTACGCCGCCGTGACCGGGCATGATATTGCCGAAATCCTTGATGCCGAGCTGCCGCTTCATGGTCGAAGCAGCGAGATCGCCGAGCGTACCGAGAACGGCGCAGACCATTGCGATGATGATGACCGCGAACCAGTTGACGCCCATTGCGATGCCCTTGCTCTTCATGTAGGCGCTGTAGCCCATGCAGAATCCGATGAAGAATACCACATTTGCAGCGATGCCGCCGGCAAAGCCGAGGACGGTCTTTTTCGGGCTGATCTCCGGACAGAGCTTTGTCTTGCCGAAGAGCGTGCCGAAGAAATACGCGCCGGTATCCGAGATCCATGCGCCGCAGAGCGCGAGGACGAGATAAGCTACGCTGTGCTGCTCGTGAACATTGTTCAGCGTGACTGTTGCGGCCATAGCCGTCGGGATGAGGAACATTCCGGCGAGGTAGCAGAAGAACGCCTTTTCGGGCATCTTCTTTTTATGTCTGATATAGTCGTAGAGAACGACGCTGACCGCTGCGACCATGAGCATGGAGCGGTATCTTGCGATGATGCCGACCTGCACGAGCGGCAGACCGAGCGCATAGATCAGCGCGGCTGCGGAGGAGAGATGATAGCGCAGAAGTCCGTTGGCGCGCAGATATTCGTAGAGCGCGATCACGGAGATCGCACCGGCTGCGATCGGCAGAACAGCGGTATTGTGCAGAAAAAGAACAATCAGTGTGACTGCAACGCCGATCGCTGCAGTAATCAATCGTGTGACCATATGTGTGTTGCGGCGAGAAGCGCCGCGCCTCCAATCCAATCCAGTTGGGCAATTCGCAATGCGCCCGCAGATGTCAGAAATCAGAAGACTGCATTGCGGCTGCTTTCAGGGAATTGCAGAAATCAAACAAAACAAATTACGGTTTCCGGTTCCGGAGCCTGACAGCATATCTTATGCCGGCTGCATGGCATTCAGACCGGTTTTGCAGATCAAAGACCGCCGAAGCGTCTGGTTCTGCGGGCGTATTCGACGATCGCCTTGTCCAGCTCGGCGGAATCGAAATCCGGGAACAGCGTATCGCAGAAATAGAATTCCGCATAGGCACACTGCCAGAGCAGGAAATTCGAGAGCCGCTGCTCGCCGCCCGGCCGGATCATGAGATCGACATCGGGCATATCCTTCGTATAGAGATGCTGTGAGATCAGATCCTCGGTGATGTCCTCCGGCTGAAGCTTTCCTTCCTGCACGAGCTTTGCAAGCTCTCTGCAGGCGCCGGTGATCTCATGGCGGGAACCGTAATTCGCAGCGATTCCGGCCGTCATCTTTTCAAATTCGCCGGTATCCTTTTCGATATCGGTGAACTGCTGCCGCAGATCGGCCTCGAAATCCTCGCGGTCGCCGAGCAGAACGATGCGTACACGGTCATCGAAATAGTTGTATGCATCCTTGAGATACTTGCGCATCAGATCCATCAGCGCATGGACTTCATCATCCGGACGCTTCCAGTTTTCCGTGGAGAAGGCATAGAATGACATATATTCCACGCCGATCTCTCTGGCATACCGCAGCAGCTTGTGGAAGGTTCTTGCACCCTGCACATGACCGTAAGTACGCGGCATACCGCGTTTTTTTGCCCATCTGCCGTTGCCGTCCATGATGACGGCGATATGGCGGGGCATCATATCCGCCGGAACGGGCGGTTCATGCTTTTTTGCCATGCATTACTCCTTCGTGAGAACGAAGAGCCGCTCAGAGGCTCATGATCTCCTTTTCTTTCTCGGCGGCGATCTTGTCGATCTCCTCCGTATAGCGGTCAGTCAGAGTCTGTGCCTTCTTTTCGGCAGACTTCTGATCGTCCTCGGTGATCTCGGAATCCTTCTTCAGCTTCTTGAATTTATCCATGAGATCGCGGCGCTCGTTGCGGATCTTGACCTTTGCTTCATCGCCGTATTTCTTCACGGTCTTGGCCAGCTCCTTGCGGCGCTCCTCGGTCGGCTGCGGGAAGACCAGACGGATCGTCTTGCCGTCGTCGGTCGGGGTGATGCCGAGATCGGAGGCAAGGATCGCCTTGGAGATCGGGCGGATCGTAGAGGGATCATAGGGTGTGATGAGCAGATTTCTGCCTTCGGAGACGGAGACGGCAGCAAGCTGATTGATCGGGGTGGGCGAGCCGTAATAATCGACAGGAATCTTGTCGAGGACAGCCGGGTTCGCTCTGCCGGCGCGGATCGAGCCGTATTCCTTTTGCAGGTGGTCGATCACCTTTTTCATACTTTTTTCAGAAGCATCGAGTTTTTCCTTCAGTAATTCGAGCATTTGATTCATCTCCTTTGATCGTGATTCAATTTAATAGTATACAGAATGCCGTCAGCTTATTCCGGCAGGATCAGGGTACCGATCTTTTCGCCGACACAGGCATCATAGATGTTATCCGGTCTGCGCAGATCGAAGACAAGCATGGTCGTACCGTTGTCGCGGCAGAGCGCGGCAGCAGTCGAATCCATGACACCGAGCTGATTGTTGACGACCTCGGTGAAGGTCATGGTTTCATATTTCTTTGCATCGTCGAATTTGTTAGGATCCTTGTCGTAGACACCGTCTACCATGGTTGCTTTCATGAGGATATCGGCTTCAATCTCAGCTGCACGAAGCGCTGCCGCAGTATCGGTCGAGAAGAACGGGTTTCCGGTGCCGCATCCGAAGATGACGATTCTGCCCTTTTCAAAGTGACGGATCGCACGGCTGCGGATATAGGGCTCAGCGAATGCAGTCATGGTAATGGCCGTCTGCACACGCACCTCAGCACCGAGATCCTCCAGCGCATCGGCAAGCGCCAGAGCGTTCATTGCAGTTGCAAGCATACCGATGTGGTCGGCTCTGGTACGGTCCATTGCACCGGACGAGCGTCCGCGCCAGAAATTTCCGCCGCCGACGACAATGCCGATCTCTGCGCCGGCATCGGCACAGCGCTTGACAGCACGGCAGATCGGTGTGATGACATCATAGTTCAGACCGGTCTTGTTGGAGCCGGCGAGAGCCTCACCGCTGAGTTTCAGGAGAATGCGCTTATATTTCAGTTCCATAGGTATCCCTCCGAAGTCATGATATACGATATTATTATACACGATTTTTTTCGGATTGTAAAGAGGAAAACCGAAAAAAATCGGATTTCTAACGATTTCCGCCTGTTTTGCTGCCAAAAACGCGGAAAGCTGCCGTGACTGTATCCGGAAGGTATGTATCGCGGTATGGTATGGAAAGGCAGCCGATGGATGCCAATTCATACCCAAAACGGAAACCAGCCGGGATTTGAGGCCGGAATTCCCGGCAATGTGCGAAAAGAACGGATGCTCATGCCAATCGCTGCCCACAGTGTGGCAGCGGCCGGATCCGGACAGTGCGGCACATGGTATGGCATGGAACGGCAGCCTACGGATGCCAATTCATACCCAACACGAAAAACTGCGCAGATTGGCGGGTTCCGGCGATTCTCCGTCTGCTGTTTGGTCTGCGGGAAACAACTGTTCCTGCCTGCCCGGACAGACGGGCAAGAAAAATTTTTTCAGCGGAAAATGAAAGAATTTTTGCACTGTGAAAAATATTGTTACAATCCGGCAGATATAGAGGCGCTCTTTCTCAAACGCCTCTGAAACACAAGATATTGTGTATCTTACAAAACTTGGCACAGGATGTTGCCTTATGAGTGGTTTTTGTGCAAAACGGCAAATATGAAACGCTCACCGGAATCTTGCATCGTTCTAAATGACGGAATCAAAAACGGTAACAGAAAGTGTATTTTTCGCGTGTGTGCGATGCTTTTTATTGCTGCCTATTTCGAGACAACATTTTACAAATTAAAAGAAGCGTATTTTGACAGCAATGGAAAAGCACGGAAATACGCGGTTTGCAGCATTCACAAAACAACCGTTCTTTGCTCTGATCCGGCGAAAAGCGACGGAATCGGCTGCTGAAAATTAGTTACAAAACTGTAACCAAATGCGGAAAATTGGCTCTTGACTTTTAGACGCGGATGATATATAATAAGGGCGTAGGGATGCGATGGCCGATCAACCACTGCCGTGGCAAGGATTGGAATAAGATAAACAACATCGTCGGATCCCGCAAGAAGAACAAAAGCAAAGTGTGTAGAAGAGGAGAATCGAGACAGCTGGATGATGGTACCACCCCGCTGCCGGCACCCGAATATGCATTGCTGACGCCTGATCGAAAAAGAGATCATCAGGCGGCTTTGCATTCTGTTGCCGGTCGGGGCATCCTCCCGCCGTGCTCGGCACGAAGGGAGGCGCTGACCGTATGGAACTGAGCAGTATGTCAGGCAAATACTATGTTCAGATGGATCAGCGCGGCCGTATCAGCGTCCCTGCCATCATCCGCTCCTCAATCGGCGATACCCTCTACATCTCCGCAGACCAGCGCAGCAGACATCATCTGGTGATCCGCTCCGAGGCAGGCTTCAATGCCGAAATGGAGCACATCCGTGAAATGTGCATCGCACAGAATCAGGATATCCTGGAACCGGACGAGCTGCTCGATGAGATCGAAGATGCACTGCGGGATTTCGCCGCTTTTACGCAGAAGACATCTCCCGATAATAACGGAAGAATCACCGTCGATAAGGATCTGGTTGAATATGCACAGCTCGGCGGCCGCATCATCGTGAACGGCGTCGGCGCATACGCTGAGATCTGGAACGAGCAGAGATTCGAGGAGAATATCGCGGAATACAGAAAGGGAAAGGAACTCAGACGCGCAAAAATCGACGCTGCGCGCCGCGCACGCCGCGGTGAGACAGCGTCAGAAAAATGAGGCATCGTATGACGGATCTTCATGTATATCATGTGCCGATCATGCTGAATGAGGTGCTCGAAGATCTGGCTGTGAAGCCGGACGGGATCTATGTGGACGGCACGGCCGGCGGAGGCGGACATTCCTTCGCGATTGCTGAGCGTCTGACAAACGGCGGACGGCTGTTTGCGATGGATCAGGATCCCGATGCCGTTGCGGAAGCAGGCAGAAGGCTCGCCGGGATGCCGGCAGAGCTTGTTCATGCCAATTTCACGGAAATGGGCAGAGTCCTCGCGGAGCATGGTGCAAAGGCAGACGGTATTTTACTGGATCTGGGCGTCAGCAGCCATGAGCTGGACGAAGGTTCACGCGGGTTCTCCTATAAGCAGGATGCACCGCTTGATATGCGGATGTCGCAGACCGGCAGAACCGCGGCAGACCTTGTCAATACCCTGCCGGAGGACGAGCTGAGCCGTGTGATCTTTCAGTACGGCGAAGAAAAATTTGCAAGGCAGATCGCTGCGAGGATTGTGAATGCCAGAGCGGAAAAGCCGGTCGAAACGACAGGCGAGCTTGCAGAGATGATCCTGAGCGCCGTGCCTGCAAAGGCCAGACGGGACAAGAATCCCTGCCGGAAAACCTTTCAGGCAATCCGCATTCTGGTCAATGACGAGCTGAACTGCCTCTCAACGGCACTGGATACGGCATTCGACTCTCTGAAGCCGGGCGGCCGGCTTGTGATTCTCACATTCCACAGTCTGGAGGACAGGATCGTCAAGCAGGCATTTGCTGAGCGGTGCAGAGGATGTATTTGTCCGCCGGAATTTCCGGTCTGTGTCTGCGGACACAAGCCGGAGGGCAGACTGATCCGCCGGAAGCCCGCGACGGCTTCGCCGGAGGAAATCGCACAGAATCCCAGAAGCCGCAGCGCAAAGCTGCGCAGCATTGAAAAACTGTAAACAGATAAACACAACCGGATAAAAGAAGGAACATCGCTCCGGCAGCGGAGCAAAGAATGCGCAACTGCAAAACGAGTGTGGAAACGGTTGCTGCGGCGGCCGGCCGATATATAAAAACAAAACGGCCGGCCCGCAGCGGACATCAAAGCTGCGGAGGTGACCTCAATGGCAGAGGATTTCACGGTGCCGTTCGACGGTGCCGATGAGGAACAGGCCGAAGCATGGCGGATGCTCTTGCTGCATAGTCAATCAGTAAGCAAAAAATCGGAGACCGGTCGGACAGATATGATATACGATCAGGCTCCGGAGCAAGGCAGATTCTCAGAGACTGCGGCGCGGATGCTCGAACAGCAGCGCCTCGCGGATGCGCGTGAAATGCGGCGCGTACAGTCCGAGGAAAACCGGCGCAGAGCGCTCCTCGGCGCACAGCGGATTCGGGAGATCCGGCAGGATGCCGATACTCCGGCAGATCCGCAGCGCGTGCTGGATGAGATTGATGTCAGCATTCCGTCGGAAAACGGCAGGAAACAGCAAAATAACCGGAAGGCCAAATCAAAACAAAAGAAAACAAAACAAAACAAACCCGCAAAGAAGCCCGAACAACAATCCGAAAATAAGCCCGCGAGCAAGTCCGTAAAGAAACGGACGGCGGGAGGAAGATATTCTGCGCCGCAGGAGGAAGAACCGCAGCGCCCGAACCGCAGCCGCATTTCGACGGCCGGTGCCGTGACACTCGGCATCCTGACCGGCGTGCTGATCGGCACGGTCATTTACGGCAGAGTCCAGACCAATGAAGTCTATACGGAGATCGCCGCGCTTCAGGCGGAATATGACGATCTCGTTGCGAGAAATATCAGCATGAAATCCGAAATGGAAGGCAAGCTGACGGTCAAGAATATCGAGGAATATGCAGAGAAAACACTCGGACTGATGCCGCTGAATCAGTCGCAGATCGAATACATCCAGCTCCAGACCGAGGACGAGGTCACGATCACCGAGCCGGAGGACAATTTCTTTGTTTCGATCAATGATTATCTTGTGAGCATCTGGGAATATCTGCGCGGCAAATAACATAGAGTATCACTGTGAAAGCCCGGACTGCTCAGGTGGCAGACGGAAGTGCTTTTGCAGAGGTCATATATCAAATTGTGTAGAACAAAAGAAACGGAGCGGCCTGCTTCACGGATTAGAAATACAGCATACCGTGACAGGCGGGAGATGCCAAAAAAGAAAACCATCTCCGGACTCCGCGTGCAGAACAAAAGAAAAGGCAAGCGGAAGAGACAGTTCCGGCATCCGCCGGACAGACTGCATCGCAGTTGACTGTGAATGCAAACAGGCTTGCCTGGACGGAAATCGGGCGGAGCTTTCAGTTCCGCCTTTTTCTTTTTGCAGATCAATCGGAAGGGAGTGAGCGCTGTGCCGGAAGCGGCAGGTAAAAATAAGCATAAAAGGATCCATGCTTCCAAGAATCAGACATGGAAACGCGGCTATCGCTCCAAGGGACCGTCCACGAGCATGAAGGTGCGCGCCTATGTTCTGATACAGGGCTTCGTCCTGCTGAGTGCAATCGCGCTCAGCGCCAATCTTGCGCGCATCATGCTGTTCCAGCATGATTATTATACGGAAATGGCAAATTCGCGTCAGTTCGGAACGATCACGATTCCGGCGGCACGCGGAACGATTTATGACGCGACCGGCATGGTCGTTGCACAGAGCGCGACGGTCTACAAGGTCTTTCTCGATCCGGGGCTGTTCCGGAAGGAAATGGAGCTGGTCGAGAAGCGCAATGCAGAGATCGCAGAGGGCGGGGCGGATACGGATAAATCCGATATCGTCTCAACGGATGCCGTCCGGCAGCAGCTGACTGAATATCTCGCAGAGATCCTTGAGATCGACGAATCCAAGATCAGCGAGGCCTTTGACAAGGACAGCAATTATGTCGTGCTGAAAAAGCAGGTCGAAAAGAGCCGCGCCGACAAGATCATCGAGTATATCAGTGATATCCGCGTGCCGGGCAGCTCGCGCAGCATCCGCATCTCGTCGATCAGCCGCGAATCCGATACCAAGCGCTATTATCCCCAGAATGAGCTGGCCGCATCGGTCATCGGCTTCAACAATGCCGACGGCCACGGCTTCTACGGCGTCGAAAAATATTATGACGAATATCTCTCCGGCATCGACGGCAGAACCGTCACGGCGAGAGACGCGAACGGCAACGAAATGCCCTACCGCTATTCCAAGACCTATGCCGCGCAGGACGGCGATGATGTCTATCTGACGATCAACATGACGCTGCAGACCTATCTCGAAAATGAGATCGGCAAAATGGTCGAAACATACAAGGTCGGCAAGCGTGCCTGCGGCGTGATGCTCAATGCAAAGACCGGCGCGGTGCTGGCAATGGCATCGGTCGGCGGCTTTGATGCGAATGAGCCCTATGAGATCTACGATCCGGTCAAAGCCGCAGAGATCAGGAGCATCACGGACGAGAAAAAGCATGACGAGGAACTGAAGGAAGCGCGGGAAACACAGTGGCGCAACAAATGTGTCACAGAGACTTATATCCCCGGTTCCGTTTTCAAGGTCTATACCGCCTCTGCGGGACTGGAGGAGGAAAAGGTCAACTACGACACCGATTCCTTCACCTGCAACGGCATCGTCGATATCTCCGGCACACCGATCCGCTGCTCGATCTATCCGGGCGCACACGGCGTACAGAGCTTTGAGGAGATATTGAAAAACTCCTGCAACCCGGCGTTCATTGAAATCGGCAGACGGCTCGGCAAGCAGCTGTTCTGTCAGTATTTCGAGGCATTCGGCCTGACCGAAAAGACCGGCATCGACCTGCCGGGCGAAAGCTCCTCGATCTATACCGCACTGTCCGGTATGGGTCCTGTTGAGCTGGCGGCAAGCTCCTACGGCCAGAACAATTCGCTGACGCCGATTGAAATGGTGACCGGCTATGCGGCAGTCGTCAACGGCGGCTATCTGCTCCAGCCCTATGTCGTCAGCAAGATCGTCGATCAGGCGGGAAATGTCGTACTTTCCAAAGAAAAAACAGTGCGCCGGCAGGTAATCTCCGAGGAGACCTCCGCGAAAATGCGCAAGGCGCTGCAATATGTCGTTGACAACAACGGCGGCAGCAACAATGCTTACATCAAGGGCTACAAGATCGGCGGCAAGTCCGGTACATCCCAGAAGCTCATGGGCTATGTCAAGGCAGGCGAGGAACAGTATGTCGCTTCCTACTGCTGCTTTGCACCGGCGGATGATCCGGAGATCGTGCTGCTCATCATGGCGGACGAACCGGATAAGACGATCAGCTACTACGGCTCGACGGTCGTTGCGCCGTATTCGAGAGCAGTGCTGGAAAAGGCGCTGCCGTATCTCGGCTATTATCCCTCCTACACGCTGGAGGAGGAAGCCCACAAGGATATCACCGTTCCGATGGTCATTGACAATTCTCTTGCGGAGGCAAAGAAGAAGCTCGAGGATCTCGGCCTCAACTGGGAGGTCGTCGGCAGCGGAAACAGCGTCAACATCCAGATGCCGATCACCGGTACATCCGTTGCAAAGGGCGGAACGGTCATGCTCTACACCGGCAAGGCGGACAACAAGCCGACCGTCACCGTGCCGTATGTCATCGGTCACACGCTGGCGGAGGCGAATACGCTCTTTGCCGAGGCCGGACTCAACTATGTCGCAAAGGGCTCGCTGAATCAGGATGCGACGATCCTGCTGCAAAGCGTTCCCGCAGGTACACAGGTCGAAAAATGGTCGGTCATCAGTGTCGATATTGGACACAACGCAGATACCGGCTGATATCCGGAAACCGCAGTTCTTCAGGCCGCCGGACGGATGAAAGCCGTCCGGCAGGCTATCTGCAAAGTGATGAAAACAGTCCGGCTGCGGCCGGCGAACGGAGAAGAAACATGAAGCTATATACAATTCTGGAAGCATTGCAGACAACGCTTGCCGATACCGAGATCACAGGCGTAACGGACAATACCTGCAAGGTAAAGCCGGGATGCATTTTTGTTGCGATCCGCGGCGCAAAATTCGACGGCCACGATGCAGCTGCCGCGATGCTCGAAAAGGGCGCGGTGCTGGTCATTGCGGAGCGCGATCTCGGACTCGGAGAGCGGCAGATTATCGTATCGAATACCCGCAAGGCATTCGGCGACCTCTGCGCGGCATGGTACGGCCATCCGGAAAGGCAGATGCGCTTTGTCGGCGTGACCGGCACAAACGGAAAGACCACGACCGCGACGCTCATCAAGGAAATGCTGCGGCACGCCGGACGGAAGGTCGGCCTGATCGGAACGGTGCAGTATGAGATCGGCGATAAGATCCTGCCCTCACCGAACACCACGCCGCTGACCGATGCCTATTTCGCACTGCTGCGGGAAATGGCAGATGCCGGCATCGAGACCGTCGTCATGGAGGTCTCCTCGTTCGGACTGGAGCAGTACCGCATCGGCCCGACACATTTCGAGGCTGCCGTCTTTACAAATCTGACGCAGGATCATCTCGATGTTCACGGAACGATGGAGAATTATTTTCTCGCGAAGAAGATGCTGTTCGATATCTGCGATTACGCGGTCATCAATGCGAATGACGAATACGGCAAGCGGCTCTATGCCGGTGTCACCTGCGAGAAGCGTACATACGGCATCAAACAGCAGGATTCCGACTGCTTTGATGCAATGGCGGACGGCATCCGGCTCAGCACGGAGGGCACCGAATTCACACTGCATCTGCACGGCGAGGAGATCCCGATGTCGATGCGCATGACGGGAATGTTCAATGTCAGCAATGCGGTCGCGGCGATCGCAGTCGGCCGGAAGCTCGGCATTCCGATGAATGTCATCACGGAGCTGCTGCTCGATTATACCGGTGTCCGCGGCAGATGCGAGGTCATCCCGACGGCACTGGATTTCACGGTGATATGCGATTATGCGCATACACCGGATGCACTCGAAAAGACACTTGCGAGTCTCCGCGAATGCACTGTCGGCAGACTGATCGCGGTATTCGGCTGCGGCGGAAACCGCGATGCGGCCAAGCGTCCGAAAATGGCGCGGGCTGCGGCGGAGAATGCCGATTTCGTCATGGTCACATCGGACAATCCGCGTGACGAGGATCCGCTCGCGATCATTCAGGATATCCTCGCGGGACTGAAGGACAGCGATGTGCCGTATCAGACCGAGCCGGACAGAGCTGATGCGATCTACCTTGCGATGAAGCAGGCAAAGACCGGCGATGTCGTTCTGCTGGCGGGCAAGGGACACGAGGATTATCAGATCATCGCAGGCGGCGTGCATCTGCATATGGATGAACGCGAGCTGGTCGCGGATGCGGCAAAGCGGATCTTCGCGGAGAAGGCTGAGGGCTGATCCGCAAATACACAAGCTTTTGGAGGTCAAAATGCCGATTTGGTTGAATTTATGTGCTGCGGTGACATCCGGCATCATCGCGGCTCTGCTGGGATTTGTACTGATCCCGTTTCTGCGCCGGATCCACTTCGGGCAGACGATCCTGGACGAAGGCCCTGCGTGGCATAAATCAAAGCAGGGTACGCCGATCATGGGCGGGTTCCTGTTCATCATCGGCAGCATTGCCGCAACAGCGCTCGGCTATACGGTCTGGCGCATCATGGGCGGTACAGACCTGACCGATGAGGAGACCGGCAGTCACGCGCTGCGCCTGCTGACGGTCATGCTGTTCTCTTTGCTTTATTCCGGTGCCTGCGGCTTTACCGATGATTTCATCAAGGCGGTTAAGAAGCGGAACGAGGGACTGAATCCGAAGCAGAAAATTTTGTTTCAGATTGTATTCTGCGCCGCATTTCTGGCAATAATGTATGCACTGGGCGATCACGAAACGACGATCGACCTCATTTTCGTCAAGCTGAATTTCGGCATCCTGTATTATCCGATCATGATGCTGTTCATGATGTTCCTCATCAACGCGGTCAACCTGACTGACGGCATCGACGGTCTCTGCGGCTCGGTCACGGTCGTGACGATGCTCGTGCTGACAGTCCTCTGCGCAAGCTACGGCGAACGGGAGCTTTCGCTCTATGCGATCACGATCGCGGGCGGCTGCATCGGCTTCCTGATCTGGAATCTGCATCCGGCGAAATGCTTCATGGGCGATACCGGCTCAATGTTTCTCGGCGGCGCATTCGCAGCGCTGGGTGTTGCGTGCAGAATGCATCTGCTGCTCGCACTCGTCGGCATCGTTTATGTCGTCGATTGCCTGAGCGTAGTGATCCAGGTGAGCTATTTCAAATACACGAAGAAAAAATACGGTGAGGGACGGCGTATCTTCAAGATGTCGCCGCTGCATCATCACTTTGAGCTCTGCAAGTGGAGCGAATATAAGATCGTAACCGTATTCTCGGCAGTCGGTCTGGCCGCAGGCGTTCTCGCGGTCTTCATCCGGCTTTCATAAAACTGACAGCCCAAAACGGAATGGAGCGGATTTGCTATGGCATCCTCAACGAAAACAAAATCACTCGGCAGCAGACCGCGGTTCCGTCCGGCCGGCAGGGGACGGCGTCTGGTCAAGAGCGACCTGGACGGCGTTTTGCTCGGCACCGTCATTGCGCTGCTGGTCATCGGCATCCTGATGATGTTCTCCGCCTCCTATCCGGCGGCGATCGAGGACGGACTCAGCGGCACCTATTACGCAACGCGTCAGCTCATTTTCGCCGGCATCGGACTGGTTGTCATGGCGATCCTCAGCGTTGTGGACTATCACATTTTCGAGAAGCTCTGGATCTCCGGAACAGCATTTGCAGTTGCGCTGATCATGCTGGTTCTGGTGCTGATACCGGGTATCGGCTCGGATCAGGGCACATTCGCGATGCGCTGGATCGCAATCGGCGGTCTGACCTTTCAGCCCTCCGAGCTGATGAAAATTGCGATTGTTCTGTTCTTCTCCATGCTGATCGTCCGGAATGAACACCGCATGAATACATTCCTCTACGGCATCGTTCCCTATATGCTGATGCTCGGCGTGATCGTCGGCCTGATGATGAAGGAGCCGCATATTTCGGGTACGCTCATCATTGCGACGCTCGCACTGGTTCTGATCTTCGTCGGCGGCGCAAAGCCGCTGCATTTCGGCATCATGATCATTGTCGGCGTTGTCGGACTGGCCGCCGTCGTCTATTTCCTCATCAAGGTCAAGGGCGTCGATTATATCAATACGCGCATACTCTCATGGCTGCATCCGTTTGATCCGGAATATATGCAGAATGAAACATGGCAGACCTGCCAGTCCCTTATTGCAATCGGCTCCGGCGGAATGTTCGGCCTCGGCCTCGGCGCATCCCGCCAGAAATACCAGTATCTGCCGGAAGCGCAGAATGACTTCGTGTTTGCAATTCTCTGCGAGGAATTCGGATTTGTCGGCGCTGTGACGGTAATCCTGCTGTTCTGCCTGCTGATCTTCCGCGGATTCTACATCGCGGCAAAGGCAAAGGACAAATTCGGAATGCTGGTCGCGGTCGGTCTGACCGTCCACATCGGATTGCAGGCGCTTCTGAACATTGCCGTTGTCAGCAATGCGATCCCGAATACCGGAATTTCGCTGCCGTTCTTCTCCTACGGCGGAACGGCGCTGCTGATGCAGCTTGCGGAAATGGGCGTTCTGCTGAATATTTCGCGGCAGGCGCGGCTGGACTGAGTGTCCGGAAGGGCAGGAGCAGACATGACGGAAATACTGGATCTTTACAACGAAAACGGCGAGCCGACGGGTGGAACGGTTCTGCGCGGAACACCGGTTCCGCAGGGGTATTACCTGCTGCTCGTCAGCATTATGACATTGCGGAGCGACGGGCGCTTTCTCATCACAAAACGGGCGCCGGAGAAAAAATATGCCGGCCGCTGGGAGATCACCGGCGGCTGTGTGCAATCCGGCGAAACCGCAGCTGAGGGCGCACTGCGCGAGCTGCGGGAGGAGACCGGCATCACGGCATCAGCCGCGGAGCTGACAGAATGCGGAACAGACAGGCGAAGCGGATATATCCACTGCTTTTTTCTGATACATAAGGATGTGCCGGAGGATGCGGTCGTATTGCAGCCGGGGGAAACGGATGCCTACCGCTGGGTGACACCGGCGGTATACCGCGCACTCATGCGGAAGGGACGGACAATCCCGCATCACAATCCGATGATTCTCTCCCATTACGGCATATTGTTCGGGGACAAAAAACAAAGGAGTAGTTTATGAAAATCATGATTGCCTGCGGCGGCACCGGCGGACATATCAATCCGGCGCTTGCGATTGCAGAGATCATCCGGTCACATGAGCCGGATGCAGAAATCCTGTTCGTCGGTACACCGGACGGCATGGAATCCGAACTGATCCCGAAGGCGGGCTACAAAATGGAGCACGTCAATGCGGCGGGATTTCAGCGGAGCCTGAGCCCGGAGAATATCCTGCGGAATTTCAAGGCGATCGGCTATGCCGTTTCCGGCGGAAACCACGCTTTCACCATCGTCAAGAATTTCATGCCGGATCTGGTCATCGGTACCGGCGGCTATGCATCCGCACCGGTGCTGAATGCGGCACAGTGGCTCGGCGTTCCGACAGCGGTTCACGAGCAGAATGCATATCCCGGCGTGACGAACAAGCTGCTTTCGCGCAGAGCCTCTGCGGTTATGATGACCTTCGAGGCCGCGAAGGATCTGTTTCCGGCATCGGCAAAGACCGTCATGACCGGACTGCCCGTCCGCAGCGGCATGACGCGCAAAAACCGCGAATCCGCAAGACGGCAGCTCGGCGTCGGAGACAGTATGCTGATCGTTTCCTTCGGCGGCAGTCAGGGTGCAAAATGCCTGAATGATCTGATGCCGGAAATCATGCAGCGGCATTTGCAGTCGGATATGGATATCCGGCATATTCACGCATACGGAAAATTCGGCAGAAATACCGTTCCGGACGAGCTTCAGACACGCGGCATCGCCGATGATCCGCGGCTGCGCGTCACGGAGTACATCCACGATATGGATATCTGCCTTGCGGCGGCGGATCTGGTCATCAGCCGCGCAGGTGCATCGACGCTCTGCGAGCTGGAGGCGATCGGACGGGCTTCGATCCTGATCCCGTATCCTTCCGCTGCGGAAAACCACCAGTATCACAATGCGATGGTGCTCGGCAAGGCCGGCGCTGCAATCGTCATTGAGCAGAAGGATCTGACAGCGGATCTGCTGTATCAGCATATCGATTCGCTGTATCACGATCCGGAAAAGCGGCAGGCGATGCATCAGCGCGCAGGCGCACTGTTCCTGACGGATACGCCCGACCGCATCTGGAATACGATCAGCGGCATCCTGCATAATGCCTCAAATACCTGAAAATCGTCAGGCAATCACAGAATTCGCCGTTTTTGCATACGATAAGACATCAAGGCGATTGCCGGATAATTTGAGGTGATGCAAAATGACAGAGGAGGTACTGCGGATCCGCGGCGGCAGACCGCTGCGGGGTGAGATCTCCGTACAGGGT
The DNA here is from genome assembly GCA_946621745.1 of uncultured Ruminococcus sp. Lineage (GTDB taxonomy): Bacteria > Bacillota > Clostridia > Oscillospirales > Ruminococcaceae > Firm-04. The sequence continues at coordinate 8,164 of CAMOOV010000010.1, read as the reverse complement.
GCAAAAAACAGCGCGCTGCCGCTGATGGCCTCGGCACTGGTATGCAGAGGCGAGACGATCCTGACGAATGTGCCGCAGCTGACGGATGTCTATGCTGCGAGCAGGATTCTGAACCGGCTCGGCTGCCGCTGTACGGCAGAGGGGCAGACCGTTCGTATGATGCAGAACGGACTGGAAACCAGCGAGATCCCCGATGCGGATATGCGGGCGATGCGTTCCTCGATCATGTTTCTGGGGCCGATTCTCGGCAGTACGAAGCAGTGTATCCTGACTATGCCGGGCGGATGTGAACTCGGCCCGCGTCCGATCGACCTGCATCTCGAAGCGATGCGGAAAATGGGCGTGACGATCCGGGAGGAGGGCGGGCGGATCCTGTGCAGAGCCGAACGGCTGACCGGTGCGCATATTCATCTGCCGATCCCGTCGGTCGGCGTGACGGAAAATATTATCATGGCGGCCGTATGTGCCGAGGGTGAAACAGTTGTAACAAATGCGGCCTGTGAGCCGGAGATCACCGATCTTGCGCAGTATCTGAATCAGTGCGGCGCGGAGATAGCGGGAGCCGGAACACAGACTGTGACCGTACAGGGCGGCAGACCGCTGACCGGAACAGAATACCGCGTCATGCCTGACCGGATCGCAGCGATGACATATCTCTGCGCCGGTGCTGCGGCCGGCGGCGCGGTCTGCGTCAGCGATGCGGAGCCGGCGCACCTGAAAAGCTGTCTGTCCGTACTGGAGCAGGCGGGATGCCGGATCGGCATATGCGGCAGCCGGATCTTTCTCGACCGCAGCGGCGGGCTCCGGAATATCCGGTACATACGGACAATGCCGTATCCGGGATTTCCGACCGATGCGCAGGCGCTGATTGCAGCGGTCATGAGTACTGCAAAGGGAACCGGCGTGATCGAGGAAACGATCTTCGAGAGCCGGTTCAAATATCTGGGCGAGCTAATGCGCATGGGCGCGGATATCCGCGTCACAGGCCGTACCGCAGTGATTGCAGGTGTGCCGAAGCTGCACGGTGCAGTCGTGACGGCACCCGATCTGCGGGGCGGCGCGGCACTGGCTGCTGCTGCGGTCGGAGCAGAGGGGGAGACCGTGATCCGGGGGCTGCATCATATCGACCGCGGCTATGAGGATTTTGCGAGGGTTTTCAACAGCCTTGGTGCAAATGTCGAACGCGGCAGTTTTTCTGCCTGACAGCGTGGAAAAAGCGACCTGAAAGCCGTGAATTGTTGAAAACTTTGTGGAATTGGTGAAAAACTCCGGAGCAGAGTGGGGAAAACAGCCGGTTTCCGCGTAAAACCGGCATTACAGTGTTGAAAACTCTGTGGAAATTGTGGGAAATCGGCGTTGCTTTCAACATCCGGTTTTCCACAGCATTTCCGGCAATATTGTCTGAATCAACAGGAAGGGAGCGAAAGCGAATGCAGGATGTTGTCAAAACCAGCGTCAAACGGCAGAGAAGCAGCAAGCGGAAACGGCGCAGAAACCGGCGTCATACCGCGTACATCCTGCTCGTCATCCTGCTTGTTCTGGCGATCGGCGGCGCGCTTTCGATGACATTGTTTTTCAATGTCAGGGAGATCGTTGTCATCAACGAAACCGATACGCCGGATGACAAGATCATCGAGCTGAGCGGGATTCGGCTGCAGGACAACCTCGTGCGGCTGGATACGGCCGTCGCCGCAGAGACCGTTCGTGCGAATATCGTCTATGCGGAAAAGGTCACTGTCCGGAAGATCTTTCCGTCTACAGCGGAGATCATCGTAGAGAAGGCCGTGCCGATTGCGAATATCTCGCAGAGCTACGGTTATCTGCTCGTCAGCGAGTCAAACCGCGTATTGGAGGAGCTGAAGGGCGAGCCGCGTGAGGGACTCATCATCATCTACGGCTACAATCCGGCGGAGGGCTCGATCGGCATGGTGCTGCGCTCCGAGGACGAAAAGCGTGACACGATCCTGAAAACGCTGACGCAGGCTGTATCGCGCAGCGGCAATGAAATGATCTGGGCGATTGACATGGCGGAGCAGAGTGATATTCTTGTCTATTTCGGGGACAATATCGTATTCAATATGGGTTCGAGCAGCGATGCGGACTACAAGCTGCGCCTTGCCGCTAAGACGATTGAACATCTCAATCCGGAGAAGAAATATCGCCTGACCATGATCGGAAACAATCAGATTTCTGTCATTGCAGACGAATCGCTCACAATGCCCGGAGAGCGTCAGAAAAAGGATGATCCGAATGCAGAAAAGCGTAAGATTATATCAGAATTGCCATAATTTTCAATAAATACAGTTTCGGATTCGTGATTTGATACAAAATGCGAAAATGCGCTTGCATTCTTCCGAAACTTATGATACAATGTAATATATGTTTGCAGACGGCTCTGCTGTCCGGAACCCACGGGCTGTCGAAATGGAGGAACTTTGGATGACTGATTTTGTATACGAAGATTCACTGGATCCGCAGGTAAATATCAAAGTCGTCGGTGTCGGCGGCGGCGGCGGAAATGCGCTGGACTGCATGGTTCAGGCAGATGTTAAAAACATTGAGTATATCGCTGTGAATACCGATGCGAAGGCACTGCTGAATTCCAAGGCGATTACGAAGATCCAGATCGGCGCAAAGCTGACGAAGGGACGCGGCGCCGGAAACAGACCGGAGGTCGGCAGACAGTCTGCGGAGGAGAACCGTGACGAGATCAGCAATGCACTCAAGGGTGCCGATATGATCTTCATTACCGCAGGTATGGGCGGCGGCACCGGTACCGGTGCGGCTCCGGTCGTTGCGCAGATTGCGCAGGAGCTTGGCATCCTGACGGTCGCTGTTGTCACGAAGCCGTTTGCGTTTGAGCGCGAGCAGAAAATGGCACAGGCAGAGCGCGGTATCGAAACACTCAAGAAATATGTTGATTCGCTGGTCATCATCCCGAATGAGCGTCTGCTCGTCGGCGTGGACAAGCCGCTGACAATGCGTCAGAGCTTTGCCCTCGCGGATGATGTGCTGAAAACCGGTGTCAAGTCGATCTCTGACCTGATCGTCGAGGACGGCTATATCAATCTGGACTTCGCCGATGTTTCCACGATCATGAAGAATGCAGGCCTTGCACATATGGCAATCGGCCACGGTGCCGGCAAGAACAAGGCGGACGAGGCGGCAAGTGCTGTCATTTCCAGCCCGCTGCTTGAGACCTCGATCAACGGTGCAAAGCGCCTGCTCATCAACATTGCGATGAGCGAGGATGTGCTTTCCGCCGAGGTCGATTCCGCAACACAGAAGATCACCGAAAATGCGGCGCCGGGTGTCGAAGTCATCCTCGGTACTGCGTTCAAGGAGGATATGAGCGACGAGATGGTCATTACCGTCATTGCCGCAGGCTATGAGGACAAGGCTCCGGCGATTGACGATGTGCCGCTCCCTGCGGAAACGCCGGCTGCTAAGACTCAGCCGATCGAAGTCAAGAATCCGCTCGCGGACAGCTTTGTTCCGGTTGAGCCGAGAAAGCCTGCACAGAAGCGTCCTTCCTCCGCGATTCCGCGGCTCGATGATGACGATGAGCTTTCCGATATTTTCAAGATCCTCGATAAGAAATAATGATGCTGCGGCAGACTGCGGACAGTCTGCCGCTTTCCTTTTGCCTAAACCGGAAAATACTGTTGAATTGTCGTTTTTGACTGCGTTTTCGTCGATTGTTCCGAGAAATGATTTCTATATATGGTGAACTTGCACAAATAATTGGCTGATATTTCTACAGTCTGCGCCTTGAAAAAACGCCGAAAATATGATATCATATATTATGTACTTGTGGGAAAAGTGCATCGTATGACAGACAGGATGCTGCATCCGCGAACAGCATCCCGGCTACGGTGTTCCCGATTGTGCTATCATCATTTTTTGCGGAGGATTGGAGCGTTACTATGGAACAGCAAAATATTTTGCGCACTACGAAAATTGGCGGCGGATTCGTCAAGGAAGATGTCTTAGCTTATGTCGATGAACTGAATTCACAAATCTATGCATTGCAGGAAGAACGCGATGAGCTGAAGAAGAAAGCGGCTTCCGGCGGCGGCGTCAATGACGCAATGAAAGCAGAATATGAGTCTGAGCTGACGCGCCTTCGCGGTGAGCTCGGCACGACCAAGAATCAGCTCCGCGCCGCACAGGAGGAACTGAAAAACAGACCGGTCATCGACGGTGCCGGCGGCGGTATCTCCGAGGATGTTCTCAATGCTGCAAAGCAGGAGGCGACCGATGCGAAGGCGGATCTTGCATCTGCACAGGCTGAGCTCCAGCTTGCACAGGAGGAGCAGACCGAACTGAACAATAAGATCACGGAACTCGAAAGCCGTCTGACAACGCTGAATGAGGATAACGAAACGCTCCGACAGGATCTTGCTGCGGCCGCTGCGCAGGCACTGAACGGCGCCGGCAATGAAGAGGCAGCTGCACAGCTCGCAGAGCTTCAGGGCAAGCTCGCCGAAGCAGTACAGCAGATCGCTGTTCTTCAGGATAAGGCTGAGAAATCCGATGCGGAAATTGCCGGACTGAACTCCGAGCTGGAAGCAAAGAATGCGATGATTCAGGAGCAGGCCGGCCTCTCGAATGAGGCTGATCTCCAGAAACTCGCGGAATATGAGGCGACGATCTCTGAACAGAGTGCCAGCCTTGCCGAGAAGGATCGTGAGATCGAAAAGCTCCGTACCGAAAATGCGGATCTCAAGGAAAACAGTGCCGATACAGGCTTCGATATGAGTGCTCTCTTTATGGAAGCACAGATGACCGCGAAGAAGGTCGCTTCCGAAGCGAATAAGAAGGCTGCGTCAATCACCAGAGATGCGGAAGAAAAGGCCAACAAGGCTGTTTCCGATGCAAATGCACAGGCAGAAAAGACCATCAGCGAGGCGAATGCACAGGCTGAGCAGACCATCGCCAATGCGAATAAGCAGGCGGATGAGACAATCAGCAATGCCAATGCTGAGGCTGAGAAGAAGCTGAACGATGCAGATGCACAGGCAATCAAGATTGTCGCAGATGCAGAGCAGTCCGTTCGCTCCTCGATTGAGGAAGCGGAAAAGCGCAATAAGACCACGACCGAGACAGCAAGAACAGTCCGCGCTCTGCTCCGCAGCGAGATCGACAGCGTTTCCAAGAAATTCAACGAGATTTCTCTCGTGCTCGAAAACCTGACCGGTCAGGCCGGCAGCCGTCTGAGCGAGGCGAAGAATGTCATTTCTGAGGCGCGCAATACAGTCGGTGATGATGACAGCGTTCCGACCTTCGAGAGCTTCGATGAGGTCGCATCCAAGTCCTTTGAAAAGGTCGGCAAGAGCGAATTCAATTTCGATGATCTTGCTGAGAGCGCAGGCGAAAGCGATAACGGCTGGAAATAATGGAATATCAGTGCAATGTGACCGATCTTCCGGCAATCGTGCGGGAGCAGCAGCTCCTGCACGCCGGAGACCGGGTGATTCTTTCGGGAACGGTTTATACCTCCCGCGATGCAGCGCATAAGCGTTTGACTGCGGCAATGAAGGAGCAGGGCGCGTCCGGTCTGCCGTTTCCGCTTCAGGATGCCGTGATCTATTATGCAGGGCCGACGGCTGCACCGCCGGGACGGCCGATCGGCGCCTGCGGCCCGACGACTTCCGGCCGCATGGATCCCTATGCGCCGATGCTGCTGGATGCCGGACTCATCGCGATGATCGGCAAGGGCGAGCGTTCACAGGCTGTCTGCGATGCGATTGAGCGCAATCATGCGGTGTATTTCTGTGCTGTCGGCGGCGCCGGTGCGCTTGCTGCGGCGCATATCACATCCTGTGAGGTCATTGCCTATGATGATCTCGGATGCGAATCCGTCAAGCGGCTGACAGTCTCGGATTTCCCGTTGCTGGTCGCGATTGACAGTCACGGCGGCAATCTGTTCCGTGACGGCAGAAGTCAGTTTGCGGCGGAGTGACACTGGATGAATTGACGAAAAATACTGTTGAAAGCTGTGCAGAACGCTGTTTTTTTTCGGATATGATAAAACAGCTTGACAAAATCGCCGCTTTCGGTTATCATGATATAGGTCATATTTCTGCACGGACGGTTCTGCGTCCGGAGCGGAATGGACAGGTACGCAATGTACGGCATCGCGCTTTCTGCGGTTAGGAGGCTTCGGCATGGGCGTGTTCTCTGTTGATTTGCTCTCCGCTATGCCGGATGAAGCGCTTGTCTCGCTGTGCGGCTCTGAGCCGTCGGCATTTGAGCAGCTCTTTCAGCGCTATCATAAGCTCATATCGGAAATGGCCCGCAGCTTTGCGGGCAATCCGGCGGACTGTGAGGATTATGTGCAGGAGGGCTTTCTCGGACTGCTGGCTGCTGCTTCGTCGTATCAGCCTGCCGGTGCTGCTTCGTTCCGTACCTATGCGGCTGTCTGCATCCGCAACCGGATGCGCAGTGCATTCAAAAAACAGCATCCTGACCTTGCGGGGGGACAGATGCATTCTTCTGTATCGCTTGATGATCCGGAGCAGTCCTTCGGGGATCTGCTTGCTGACGGTGAGGATTCACCGGAGCAGGCCTATCTCGCTAAGGAACGGATCGCAGAGCTGTATGAACGGATCGCATCGGTACTCAGCAGACAGGAGCTGGAGATCTTTCTTCTGTCTGTCAGCGGCCTTTCCTATGATGAGATCGCCCAGCGGAAAAAGATCACCGTCAAGAGCGTCGATAACGCGATTCAGCGTGCAAGACGCAAGCTGCGGTCTGTCCGGAATCTGACGGCTGACTGCGATGCTGACAGCTGTGCAGAACCGCAGTGATGCAGCCCGATGACAGTCCGGCCGGCTGTTCCCGATGAAGGCGGGTATCCCTTCCATTATCCATGGCCCGGCAGCATTTCTTCCAGCGCGTGCAATGTTATTTCACCTGCAACCCGATTACGCTTCAGGGCTGAGCCCGCAGGCGGTATAAGAGCAACTGTGATGGCGTGAATTCCGTCGAGGTCCAAATTTCAAGAATCGAGGAAAATTCTAATGTACGAAGACAGAACCTTAATTTGCAATGAGTGCGGACAGGAGTTCGTATTCACCGCCGGCGAGCAGGAGTTCTATGCTGAGAAAGGCTTCGCAAACGATCCGAAGAAGTGCAAGGCTTGCCGCGATGCACGGAAGATGGCCGGTAAGACCGAGCGTGAGATGTTCACCGCTACCTGCGCAAGCTGCGGCAAGGAAGCACGGGTTCCGTTCCGTCCGCGTGAGGATCGCCCGGTTTACTGCAGCGAGTGCTTCGCGCAGATGAAGTCCCAGGAGTAATTCCGAAAACAATCAGGGCGCGGCGTGTCTGCGCCCTTTTTTTAACGAAAGGATGATTTCCGATGGAAATTACAAAGAACTCCCTGATCGGCGATATTCTGGATGCCGATCCGGAAACCGCACCGTATTTCCTTGAAATGGGAATGCACTGCCTCGGCTGCCCCGCATCACGCGGCGAATCGCTTGAGGAGGCTTGTATGGTACACGGTGTCAGCGCAGATGAGCTAGTCGAGAAGCTGGCTGCTCACTTTGCAAAATAAGCTGAATCAGATTGCCGTCGGGAATGCTCGGCGGCAGTCTTATTTATACAGATAAGGAGACAATCTATGAACCGCAAAGAACTCAATGAGATTCGCAATCATTTCAATCCGGAGGCGAAATATTTTGCGATGGAGCGCGTATTGACCGCGTTTGTCGATACGCAGCGCGCCGTCCGCGGCGTCAACATCCGCACTGCCGGCAGCATCCCCTCGCCGGAGAGCATGATCCTCTATGATACCATGAAAAAGGTGCTGAATGTCAATCTCGGCAAGCAAAGCTCCGAGCTGCCGTTCCGTGAGCACGCCTACAGCGATGACGGCGCACAGTCGCGTCTGGCAGAGCTTCTCAATTCGGAGCTGAAGGCGGAGGATGTCGCACTCGCGTTCCTCGGCAAGCTGGCGGAGCTGGTCGATTCCGATGCGCCCTATGCAGTGCTGATGGCATACTGCACCTACGATCCGCCGCGCAAGAACAAAATGGACGAGTTGGAGACCGATTTCACCGATCAGACATTCAAGTATCTGGTCTGCGCGATGTGTCCGATCGCCAAGACCGAGGGCGTTCTCGTCTACAATCAGTTTGACGATGAGATTCTGCGG
>CAMOOV010000009.1 GCA_946621745.1 uncultured Ruminococcus sp. | reverse complement strand
TGGATTTGTACTTTCCTCAGAGTCACTGAAGCGTTTTGAGTTTTGCGGAATCAGGGATACATCAGAAATACTATGGCATAAAATTTCTATATTAACGCAGCACGTACAGCGGGAGCTTATTGATTCACTCCGACCGGAAATGACAAATATCCTCTTGACAAATCATATTCGGTATGGTATCATAATATTTAATCAGTACTCCGATCAGAACAGGAGGGTTTTACTTGGACATTTACCAGATCGCAAATCAGATGAAAGCCGAGCGCAAGACGATCTTCGACATGAAGATGCGCGTGACCTTCTATGCCCGCGTTTCGACCACCCGCGAGGAGCAGGAAAATTCCATTGAAAACCAGATCGCATTCTTCACGGATATGATTCAGAAGAACGAGAACTGGGAGTATGTCGAGGGCTATGTAGACCGCATCCGCGGCGAGGCGGCGGAGAACCGCGTCAATTTTATGCGCATGATCGAGGACGGCAAGGCGGGAATGTTTGATCTCGTGCTGACAAAAGAGGTCAGCCGTTTTGCCCGCAACACCATTGACAGCCTGACCTATACCCGCGATCTGCTGCGCGCCGGTGTCGGCGTGTTCTTCCAGAATGACAATATCTGCACGATCGACACGGACAGCGAACTGCGCCTGACGATCATGTCGAGTATTGCGGCGGACGAGGTGCGCAAGCTCTCGGAGCGTGTGCGCTGGGGGCATAAGCGTTCGATCGAGAGCGGCAATGTCATGGGCAACAGCCGCATTTTCGGCTATGACAAAAAGGACTGTAAGCTGACAGTCAACGAATCCGAAGCCGAAATGGTGCGCCTGATTTTCGAGCTTTACAGCACCGGCGATTACAGCACTCGCAAGATCGAGCGTATCCTCTGGGACAAGGGCTACCGCGGACGAAACGGCACGCGCATTCATCACAACACGATTACCGGTATTATCCAGAATCCGAAATACAAGGGCTATTTCTGCGGCAACAAGGTCAAGATCGTCGATTACCGCACCCGTGAGCAGCGTTTCCTGCCGGAGGAGGAATGGGTACTGTATAAGGATGAAACCGGCGAAACCGTTCCGGCGATTGTCAGCGAGGAGATCTGGGACAAGTGCAACGAGATCTTCCGCGAACGCAGCAGCGCGATCAAAAGCCGGGAGCGCTCCTTCAAGGATAAGAGCGTATTCACCGGAAAGATCTGGTGCAAGGCGCATGATGTTCCCTATTGGCGCACAAGCTATTCCAACAGCGTTTCGCAGGGCAAGCCGATCTATCAGTGGATATGCAGCGAGAAGAAGCGCTCCGGCGCGAAATCCTGCGCATCGTTTTCGATTATGGAGAAAGATCTCTACGAAATGCTCTCAGCGCATTTTCAGTCAATCGCCGGCAACATCGAGGAATATGTGCGCGATTTCCTGCGTATCTACCGCGAGAGTGACCGCGAAGCAAATGCGCAGAAGCAGATCAACGAACTGCGGACACAACTGACAAAGGAGAAAGCGAAACGCGAAAAGCTGCTTGACCTCTACACCGAGGGCGACATCTCCCGTGACGAATTCCGCGAGCGCAACGGCAATTCCAATGTGCTAATCGCGCAGCTTGAGGAGGACATTTTTCAGCTCGAAACAAAGGCTTCGCAGACGGCGGACTATGCCGCCGAAATGCAAAAGATCGAGGAATATTTCAGGACGCTGTACCGTCCCGGTCACATCATGTCAAAAGAAGAAGTCGATGAAATGGCGAAAACGATGATCGACCGCATTGATGTTGTTCCGGTCAACCGCACGGAGATGAAGCTGGAGGTCAAGCTGAAAACAAGTGCCTCTGCCGATATTTCGTATATCCGCAGCGGCGATCGGTACGGTCGTCGTTCCGGACACATCACCAAGAAAATGATCGACGCTTACAAGATGCAGTAATTGCATCACGGCCAAAGCCGCAGCTTCGGGTATTCCGGAGCTGCGGTTTTCTGTATGCAGATTCCTGCTGTGCAAAGGCGCATCAGCCGAAGCCTTATCTGCATGAATATTGCGTTCCGCTCGGATCTGTGCTATACTGATACTATTGATGTCCCAACTATCTCTTGAAGATATCTGCTTGTCTTTTTGCCGTGATACTGCGTTAGAAATCCTTGCCTTGCGCATGTTTCGCGGGCGCGAAACTGCGCAGTTTGCCCGCAAACGTGCGTCAGCAAGGCGGCGGCTTTCTGCCTTGTCTCACGACAATAATCCTGCGCATCTATTCTTCAAGATTTAATTGGTACATCAATAAAAAAATCCGAAAAGATGTTACCTTTTTGCAGAAATTGCGTTCTTATGTATGAGGGTGGAAAAAGAAGGGCGGTGGCGGCCGTGGACGATCAGAAAATTATTGCATTATTTGAACAGCGCAGCGAGCAGGCGATCTCCGAAAGCGAACAGCAATACGGATCGCTGTGCCGTTCTGTTGCACGCGATATCACCGGCAGTGCAGAGGATGCCGAAGAATGTACGAATGATGCCTTTTTCACCGCATGGAATTCGATTCCGCCAGCAAAGCCGCACAGTCTCTGCGCCTATCTTCTGCGGCTCGTCCGCAACGCAGCCCTCGACCGCTATCGTGCCGCGCATACCGTCAAACGCGGTGCATCGCAGTATTCCGGCTCCCTCGATGAACTGGCAGAGATCATTCCTGACGGCAGCGATACCGTCAGCGAGATCGAACGCCGCGAGATACTCAGTGCAGTGACGGATTTTTTGCGTGAGCTTCCGCAGATACAGCGTGATCTCTTTGTGCGTCGGTATTGGTATTCCTCCGACATTGCAGCGCTTTCGGATCTGTTTGACATGAGCGAAGCCAATGTGAAAATGACGCTTTCCCGTCTTCGCAAACGGCTGAAAAAGTATCTGGAAAAGGAGGGGTTGCTGTGAATCCGCTCAGGTTTTCTGAAATTCTCAAGGATTTGCCGGATGAATTCATCGAATCGGCAGCAAACCCGCATTCCGGTCATGCAGCCGGCTCCGGGACTTTATCAGAAAGGCATTCTGTATCTGCACAGACCGATGCCGCTGTATCGAATGAAACGATCGCGCGCAGAAGCAGACGCTCCGCAGGACGGCAGAAAGATGCAGACGGTGATTTTTCCGCGCCGCGCTGGATCACATTTACAGCAACCGCGGCGAGTCTCCTGTTCGCAGTCGGATTCGGCGCTGTCATCATTTCCGGCAGCCGCGATGATCCGTCCACATTCAGCACAGAAGACAGCGCGTATTCCCATGACTTCACGGCAGAGCGCGTCACGGAGGTATCCGCAGAAGACACATCAAGCGCATTCAGAACGACAGCCCTGACAATATCCGCGACACAGCCAAGCACAGCGCCGTCCGCGTCTGATTCTGTGCGGCAGACGGTCACCGAAGCCGTACAGCCGGGCAGTACGGATGCCGCAGTACAGCTGAACGCGGATACAGCATCCGATGATGCAACGCTGCCGCAGCCGCCGGTGACAGCCGCAGGACGGCAAAGCGCGGATACAGCATCCGATGATGCAACACAGACGCGGCCGCCGGTGACAGCTGCCGTGCCCGCGGAAACGACTGCATCCGCCGGATCGCAGGCCGTGACAACGACCGCTGCATCTGCGGAGGTTCCGGATATCCTCCTGCAATACTGCCAGACACTGGAGGACGGAATCCCGCTCCGGATGGATGCGCGCACGCTCTCATATCATGACGGTTCAGATTATACTCCGATCTCTGCGGAAACTGGAAAGCGGTATCCGAATGATGCGCAGTTTCCGCTGACGGGAATGTATATCGAGATCGGCTGTGCAGAGGGTGCGCCGGGCGAAACAGTGACGGTGCCGGTTTATATTTCCGGCGTGCCGGAGCTGAACTCGTTCACCCTTTTCATTGATCCGCCGGAGGGACCGGAGCCGGAAGAAATCTTATCCTCTGCGGTGCAGGATTACGGTGCTGCCGCAAAGAGCAATCTTCCGAAGGGATCACTGGTCGTGGCGTCACTGGAGATCATGAATCCGCCGGACGGCTATGTCATTGCGTATTACAGCTATACGATCCCGGAGGATGCGCAGCCCGGTACATTGTACCCGCTCGTGCTGAATTTTGCCAAGAGCATATTCGTTGCCGCAGGCGAGGACACATATCAGTACAGCCTGCTCAGCGGCGTGATCGCCGTCGGCACTCCCGGTCAGAACGGTACATAAGTGACCGTATCAATCATACAACAGAAAGAATGAGGTGTTTATCATGAAGAAAGCATATTCCGGAATCGCAGCCCTTTTGACTGCATCGTTCACGGCGCTCGGCTTGTGCAGCACATTTCCGGTAACCGCCGCAGAGCGCATCCGACTGATGGGCGATCTGAACGCCGACCTGAAGGTCGATGCAGCCGATGCACAGCAGACGCTGGTGCTGTTTACCGAATCGCTGACCGGTCAGGCTGATAATACCGCAAATGACGAAAACGGCAATGCGGATATTGATATGAACGAACTGATCGACGCAGGTGATGCGCAGAGCATTCTGAATTATTACTGTCAGACACTGGCAGGCGGTCAGCCGCTCTGGGCGGATTTCCGCGCAGTGTCATATCACAACGGATCGGATTATATGCCGATCTCCGCGGCAACCGGTGAGCGCGTTGCAAACAATAAGCCCTTTACACTGAAAGGAATGTATGTCGAGATCGGCTGCGCTGAGGGCGCACCGGGCGAAACAGTGACGGTTCCGGTTTATATCGCCGGTGCCGAAGATCTCATCTCGGTGACCATGTTTATTGATCCGCCTGCCGGTCTGGAGCCGACTGCGATCACCTCGACGCTGGATGAGGATTTCAAGCTGTGGCATCCGACACCGGAGCAAATGGGCGGCAGTGAAGAAGCACATACCCCGTATTATGCCTATCTGCCGAAGGGCTCCTTTGTCTTTGCCAATATTGAAAATATCCACCCGCAGGAGGGCTATGTCCTCGCGTATTACAGCTACAAAATCCCGGAGGACGCCGAATCCGGAACGGTCTGTCCGGTTTGTCTGAATGCGCCCAAAACCGAATTTACTGCGTACCGTACTGCTGAATCGGAAGAGCCGGAGCCGATTGAGGGCTGGGACAGCGATGTCACATTCCAGAGCTATCAGTATACGATCCTGAACGGCGTTATAACCGTGAAATAAGCGCAGCCGCACCCCGCATACAGCAGTCATCGAAAAGCATAAAAACAGCTTCCCGATCGTGCAGAGAACACGGTCGGGAAGCTGCTTTTTTGATTGTGTCGGAGCAAATGATTATCCGACAATACCGGAGCGCTCAATGCCCTCTGTAAAGTGCTTTTGCAGGCACGCATACAGAATCAGCATCGGCGTAATCGAGATCAGACAGCCGGCTTCCAGCCAGACAATCTTTTCACGCGCACTGATATTCGCATTCGCATTGTTGAAGATCTCAATATTGAGGATGCCGTCGAGATTTTTCAGCACGAGCGAGATCGTTTTTGTGTTCGTGAAGAACGAGCTGGCGACATAATAATCATTCCAGTACCAGACAATCGAGAACAGGAAGACCGTCAGGAATGACGATGCCGCATTCGGTACCATGACCTTGACGAAGGTTTTGAACGGGCCGCAGCCGTCGAGATAGGCCGCATCCTCCAGCTCCTTCGGCAGGCCGCGGAAGAACTGCCGGAAAATGAAGATCATCAGTCCGGCACGGATGCCGTTTGCCGTCAGCGCCGGCAGATACATGACCAGCATATTGTCGATCAGGTTGACCGTTCCGAACAGGAAGTTGCGGAAGGTGCTGTAAAGCGGAATCGAGATGATCTGCGTCGGGACGAGAATCATCAGCACCACGATGCCGAACAGCAGGTTTCTGCCCTTGAACTTGAACCGCGCAAAGCCGTAGCCGGTGATTGCGCAGGTCACGACCTGACAGATTGAACAGCCGATATTCAGCACGAGCGTATTGATGAGCGGATTGTTGCTGGTATGCGTCAAACCCATTGCGTTGATGGTCTGCTTCATGATGCGCAGCGTCAGGTGCCGCGGAATCCAGATGATCGTCGGATCGTTCATATCGGCATTTTCGCGGAAGCCGTAGGAGAGCATGAACATCAGCGGCGTGAGGATGACGAATCCCAGACCGAACAGGATCAGGAAGCGGAAGACCGGCCAGCACTTCTCAAAGATCTGCTTGCGCCGGAGATACGCGATCTCCTGCTTGTTCATATTCTTCATGCGAATGCGCATGGCTTCCTTTTTGCTCATGCCCTCGCCGACATGATGCTCCTCGTGAACATCGGGCTTAGCGCAGTCCGGGATGTGATCCGATACCGGATGATCGGGATCGGAGAGCGAACGGCGCGGGGCTTCTGCGGGCTCCGCCGCATCTGCGGACGGCTCGGATGTGCTATCCGGAACCGGTTCGACAGGCTGTGCGGTATCCGGCTCAGGCTCGGCCTGCGGGTCAGGCACTGCCTGTGGCTCAGGCGCGGCCTGCGGGATAATTGGGATGATGTGCGCGGTGGTTTGCGTCGTCGGGCGCGATACCGGCGGCGCAGCCGGCGTCACGGTCTGCGGCGCATCGCTGTCAGCAGGCGCAGTCGTAACGGCAGGCGCAGTCGTAACGGCAGGCGCTTCGGGATCGGCAGTGCGCCTTGCAGCACGCTTGGCCTCGGCCTCCGCCATAATCTCCTCCAGCGTGAATTTCTTTTCCTCGGGGGACATATTTTTATCCATTCCTGCACCCCCTTATTCTACTTCATAGAAGATAAACTTGTTGATGATCATGACGATGATGCCGACGACGACCATGACGATCGCGAAGTAGCTCCACGCCATTGCCGCGGCAAAGGCATAATCCCAGTCGAGCTGCTTATCCAGCACGCGTGCCATGACAAGGTTATCTGTTTTGGTGAACGAGTCGATGACCGTATAAATGAAGTTTGCGAGGATCATCGGGCTGACATAGGGCAGCGTGATCTTCCAGAAATATTCCCACGCGGTCGCGCCCTCCATCGAGGCGGCCTCCTTTGCGGAGACGGGGATATTCTGGAGCGCTGCGAGGAAGATGAGGATCTGGATGCCGCTGCTCCAGACGAGACCGAAGATATTCGTCACGACGGAGTTGATGACTTCGCTGAGTCCTGCGCTGATATTCATAACGCCTAAGAATTCGAGCAGCTGATCGACGATATCCGTTTCAAACAGCGTCGAGAACTGTGCGCCGCTGTCCGCGCCGGTCGTCGCGATATTGCCGTTGATGATGTTGTAGACCGGGCCGGTCGCGATGATGACGGGCAGGAAGAAGATCGCGCGCGCGAAGCCTCTGCCCTTGAATTCCTGATTGAGAATGACCGCGATAAAGAGCGAGAAAATCAGGATCATCGGCGTTGTCAGCGCGGTATCCTTCAGGACGGAAATCAGATTCTGCTTATACTGCGGATCGGCAGCGAAGGCGTATTTGAAATTCGTCAGCCAGTTCTGCCCGACATTCCAGAGCCAGACCTTGTTCATGCCGCCGACATCCGGCTTGAGCTGCGCGTTATCCATGAAGCAGTAGCACAGCGATTCGACCAGCGGAATCAGGAACCAGAGGATCGTGCCGATCAGCCAGATCGAGATAAATCCGTATCCGTAGAGGGATTTTCTGCGTTCATATGGAATTTTCATTCAAGCACCACAGCTCCTTCCTCTACATAGTCCTTCAGTCTGCGCGTTTCACCGTTCATGGTGACGGTGCATTCGCGGAGATCCGTGACGGTCTCGACGCCGTTGTCATATTTTGTCGTAATGACATCGCCGTCGCGCTGCCAGCTGATGATGCAGGCATCGCTGACCGCCTTCAGGATATCCTTGCTGAACGCATAATACTGCGCCGCATTCTTTGTCCAGTAATCGTAATATGCATAGTAATATACATCAAAATCGGTGTCCTTGAGCTCGCTGGTCTCCGCATAAAGCATATCGAAGCGGAGATTGCTGCCCGAAGCCAGCGCCAGCATCACGAGGCGCTCCGCATCCGCGCTGCCGTTGACGGCCTTCGTGGAGAACGGGATTACGCCGTGCATGACCATCTGATAGAGCGGGATATCGCCGTCGAAGATGTTGAAGCCGGACGAGTAAAGCGGCACATCCGTGATCGTGTCCGTATAGGGCAGCACATAGGCATTCGGATCCTCGGAAAGCACATTGCCGACATCCTTCTTGACGGCACTGAGCGCATCCTCGACATACTGCATTGTCTGGTCGCGGGAGGTGCCGGTCTTTTTGCCGTAGTCGCCGTAGAGCGTCGAGGAGAGTGCGCCGATGCTCACGCCGGGCATCGAAGCCTTCTGATAATTGCTGACGAGCTTCTGATAAAGCTCCGGGAACTGATTCGGCGAGAGCAGCGACATGGTTTTCTTTTCGCCGTAGGGAACGCCGTAGGCGCGCTCATAGTCCACGATTCTCGCGAATGAGCCGGAGACGCGCACCGCCGTATCGGTCAGCGACCAGTAGCCGTTGCCGGAATAATAGGCGGTATTCGAGACAGTCGGATACCATTCGATGCCGTTGTCATTCATGTAGCCCGTGAGCTGATTGAATGCGCTCTTGCCGCCGAGCGTTCCGGATGGCTTTGCCTTGAAATCGACCTTGCCGCTGATGCCGGCATCCGTCCAGCGGTTCAGCGAGACGACCATATTCTCCGCACCGGCATCCTTCAGATCCGAGAGGATTTGCTGCATCTCGGAATAGGAGGTCATGGAGGTTTTCATGAACACGGGGAAGCCCAGCACATTGCGCTGCTTCATGCAGCCGCCGTAGAGGTCGATATAGAGCTTTGCCTCATCCGGCTTCGATTTTGGCAGCACCTTCTCGTCATCAAGCAGATATTGCCGGTAGCGCGCCGCGATATCCGCATAGTCGAGCTCCTTGCCCTTGTCGGCATTGATCTCGTCCTCCGCGGTCAGCGGGTAATAGCGCACCTGCAATTCGCGGTTCGTCAGCGTTTTCTCGTAGACATCCAGCGGATTGAGCTGGTCGCCGCCGAGGAAATACTGGTCGGAGCTGCGGAGCATGAACTTGAAATAGCAGCGGTTATATTCCGTATTCGACTGACCGGTTCCGCTGACATCCGAGCAGAGGAAGCAGCTGCCGTCGCCCTTTGTCGCAACGGCCAGCAGCGCATTCTCGCCCTTGCAGATGCCGTACATCGGGAGGGAGACGCCCTCGACGACCGGCCCCTTTGTTTTCGGCACGGCGGTCGTATCGACATCGTAGATCAGCTGATTGTAGGTCTTTGCGGAATATTTCTTGTTGTTGAAATTGATGATCGCGCCGCTGCCGTCCGGAATGACGAAATAACCCTCCTCGGACTGATCGGCGGCACCGAAGCCGTTGAACATCGCGAGTGTCTGCGCGAGAACCGGCTTTTCGGCATTGACATCGTTTTTCTCGGTGATTTTGCTGGTGTCGATGCTGACTTCGAGATAGTCATCGCCCAGCACATAGGAGACCGGGATCTTGATGCCGACCTTGCGGAAATTGTAGGTGACCTTGACGCCGTTCTTGATATCCGAATAGGTGATGCCGGTCTTGTTCCGGTCGCCGGAGCGGACATTCGTGACCGAGCGCTCATTGATCTGCGCGGCGGTCAGCGTGATGCCGGACTGCAATTCGGCGCGCAGCACCGGTGCGGCGATCTTGTCGCCCTCGGCATTGATCGGCGATGTCCACCAGACATAGCCGTTTTTCTTGTTGACGAGCGCAAAGAGATCTTCCGGCTTTTCGTCATTGTCCTCATCGAGCTTGGATTCGTCCCATGCCCAGAATTCGAGCTTGTCATTCTCCGCGACCTTGCGCATTTTCTTGAACACATCGTCCTCGGAGCGATCTACCCAGTCGGTGTCGGCCTGTGAGCCGTCTGCGGCAGCTTCCGCATCACCGTCCGCAGCAGCCGTCCCGCCGGCGGTATCCTCCGCAGCCGTATCATCCGGTGCAGCGGAAACGGGGAGCGAGCCGGAAAGCGTGGGCATCAGGACGGCGGCAGCAGCCAGAAAGCTCAGGAGCCTGCGTTTATTCTGCATATCTTTCACCGCCTCTCAAACTCTCACGCGATACAGGATCTCTGTATACAGCGAATAGAAGAACACATAGACCTTCTGGAACAGACTGAGGAACAGCACCGCCAGAAACAGGATGATGAGCATTGCGATCAGCGTCAGGATGATCGCGGCGACCGTTTTCGTGAATGTATACTGATGCACTGCCTTGATCGCGTTGAAGAGCAGCAGCCCCGACCAGATCAGTCCGATATAGTAGACCGTCGAGAAGAAGACCTGCTCATCGCGTACGAGAATATGCGTCAGGAACACATTGACATAGGTCGAAACGATATAGGGAATCAGCGCATAGGAGCTGTAGATGCAGATGTTTTTCATCGTGCCTTCGCCGTCGAGCAGCGTGCAGATCGCCCAGTTTCCAAGCACCCACGCGAGGAAATAGACCACCGAGCGCATGATATACGGCACAACGGAGAACATCGCATCCGGCAGCGGCCGGAACTGGAATCCGCACCAGCGGTCATAGGCGATCAGCGCGAAGAACAGCGCGATGATGATAATGACCGTATATTTGAGCGTGCCGCCCTTTTTCCAGCGCAGATCCTCAAAGCCCTCAAAGGGGTGGAAGACAACGTGCTTGACCCACTGGGGCTGTGTCAGATCCATCATACAGCGGCACCTCCCTTCTGATTCGTCGCCGTCGCGAGTGCCTTTTCGCGCTTTTTCCGCAGGAATTTCCGGAGACCCCAGATGCCCGCGATCAGAACGGCAGCGATGATGAGGATGACGGTCAGATGCTCTCTGAGCCATTCGGAGCGGTAGCGCTCAAAGGCTCTGTTGTAGCGCGCAGAGGCATCGGCCTTCTTCGCATATTCCATTGAATCCTTGTATCTGCCCATATTGTAATACGCGCTGGAGATGCCGAGATAGGCACGGCGGTAGTTGCCGTCGCGCTTTAAGACCTCAAGCCACGGATCAAGCGCTTCCTCGTAGTAGCCGCCGTTATAGAGCGTTGTCGCGTGATGCACGATCCCGCCGAAGACGGTCTGTCCGAAGATCGTGACCGTGCCCTTGCCGGAATCCAGCACATAGACATTCTCGCAGCCGTCGCCCTTTGTCTCGACGGCGGTGACATTGCCCGCGGTGAATGCGCCGACCTGATCGCCGGTCGCGCCCATGATAAAGAGAAGATCCGCCTCCTTGTCATACTGGAAGACTCTGCCGGTCGTGGCATCGAGGCAGTTGATCGAGCCGTCGCTGCCGATGTCGATATCGACGATCTTGGTCTTGTAGCTCGTGCCGGAATACCATGTGGAGAACAGGTCACCCCATGTGAAATTCGACATATAGCTGAACAGATTGTAGCCCTCCGGATTGACCTTCTTGACGATATCGGTATCGGTCGAGCCGGACGAGGTCGAGGTGTAGATGAAGCCCTTCGCGGTATCGAGATCGAAGTTGTCGAAGGCTGTCGGGGTGCTTCTGGCGCGGTAGCGCTTTTCCTCCTCGGAGGCGATCGCATTCCAGAAGTGATTCGCGATGACGGTCGCGGTCGCGGCGACGGCATTCGCGCCGTAGTAGCCGATGAATTCGCCGTTTGCATCGAACATCGCAGCGCCCTTTGTGGTGTTGTTCAGAACGATGTAGATATTGCCGGCATTGTCGCAGAGGATCTTCTGCGGCAGGAAGGTGAGCTGCTGATCGTAGACGGTCGATTCGGGCTTTGTAATCTCCATGACCACCTCGCCCTCCTTCGTGCAGACCAGCGCACGGGAGTTTTCGTTGTCCGCGATGTAGAGATATCCGGTATCCGGCGAGACAAATACGCCCTTCGGATTTTTGAGGGTTGTCTCGGAGCCGTCCGGCATTTTGAAGGAATCGTAGATTTTCTCGATCTTTGTGAATTCGCTGTCGATCACGAGAATGCGGTTGTTGCCGGAATCGACGAGATAGAACAGATCGTTCTCATCCTTAAAGAGATCGCTCGGCGTGCTGAATGCATCCGTGCCGAGATCGAGACCGGAGACCGAGCGTTCGGCGAGATAGCCTGCCTGCGAGGGGACGGCCTCACCGAGATAATTGTAATTATAGACATCGTAGGGTTCATCCGCGGATGTCGGTAGCGCAAGAGCAGGAATTGCCGCCAGCAGGGAGAGCCCCGCCGCCGCAGTCCGGATCAGCCTGCGCTTTGCCTGCTTTTTCACAAATCATCCATCCTTTCGTCTGCTGCGGTCAATCCTTGATGCCGGAGTGCGCCATGGTTTCCATGACCTGACTCTGCGCAAGGATAAAGAACAGTACCGGCGGAACAAAGAGGATGACCGCCGCTGCCATCGTAACGCCCTGACGGGAGATGCCGGCCGATGCTGCCTGCTGAATGACTGTCGGGAGCGTTTTGAGCGATTCGTCATAGACGACCGAGCCGCCGGTGATGTTCCATGCACCCTGGAAGGCGAAGATCGCCGTCGTCATGAGTGCCGGCTTCTGGTTCGGAATGACGATCCGCCAGCAGATCGTAAAGAGATTTGCGCCGTCTACCTTTGCCGCTTCGATCATGGCATCGGGTACGGTCGTCATGGACTGCCGCATCAGAAAGAGTCCCATCGTCGAGGCGACGGAGGGGAGGATCAGCGCGGACATCCGGTTGATCATGTTCAGCTCTGCCATGACCATGTACTGCATCAGATAGATGACATTGCTGTTGTAGAGCAGCGCCAGAACGATGATCGCATTGATGATCTTATTGCCGGGGAACTTGATCTTTGCGAGGCAGAAGGCCGCCATCGAAGCGAACACCACCTGCAAGAGCGTAACGGCAACGGTCACGAATACGGAGTTGAACACATAGCGGGAGAAGGGCACCCACATCTGACCGAGCACGCGGTAGGTATCCTTGAAATTGTCGAGCGTCGGATTCAGCGTGTACCACTTCGGCGGGAAGATGAACATTTCGTTGACCGGCTTGATCGAGTTGACGATCATCAGCCAGATCGGAAGCACCATAAAGAGGCCGAGTATTGTCAGAAAGAGGAATATCGCGATCGAGCCGCCGATCTTTCTGCCGGCGCGCCGGTTGGAAGCCTTGAGCTTTCTGGGATCCTTTGCGGCAGAGCCTGCCGCAGCCTTTGCACTTGCCATGATACTCCTCCTTTCTCAGTCCATATATTTGCCGAGCAGCTTGCTGATGAGCTTATTGCAGAAATACATCGCGATGAACAGCACCATGCAGATCGCGGAGGCATAGCCCATTTCGTAGCGCACCCAGCCGTAGTCGAAGGCGTGCGTCATAATCGTATGTGCGGCGTAATCGGTGCTGGGGAAGCCGACGAGGTTTCTCGCAACGATATCCGCCGTGAATGCGGAGACGATCTGCATGACCGCCGCGAACATCAGCGAGGGACCCATGCCGGGGATCGTGATGTAGATCAGCTCCTGCCAGCGGTTCTTGATGCCCTCGATCGCGCCTGCCTCATACTGTGACTTGTCGATATTCTGGAAGCCTGCGCGCATTGCGAGGAAGCCCGCGCCCATCGACACCCAGAGCTGAACGATGATAACGACCGTGAGGATATACTTGGAATCCGTGAGCCACTGGATCGCGTTGGTCGTGATGCCGAGATTCATCAGCGTGGAATTGGCGATGCCGTAGCTGTCGCCGGAGAAAATCAGCTGCCAGACGGCATAGACGCCGGAGGCCAGCGACGGCGCATAGAAGATCAGCGTGAAGATGACCTTCAGCGTCTGATTCAGCTCATTGATGAGCCACGCGAGCATGAAGCTCAGGAAATAGCTCAGCGGGCCGGTGAAGACAGCGAACACCAGCGTCACGCGGATCGCCTTGATGAAGATGCTGTCATTGAGGAACAGGTTGTAGAAATTGCTCAGTCCCACCCATGTCGGCGGGTATTTGACCATGTCGAAATCCGTCAGGCCGATCGGGAGCGACATGATGACAGGGATCACAGTGAAGATCAGAAACACGAGCATGAAGGGCAGCATCATGAGATAGGCTTCCTTGTTCTGCTTGATTTGCAGCCAGAGCAGCCGCCGCTGTTCCTGTTTGGTTCTGACACCGATTTGATCTTTATCCAAAACGGACGACCTCCTTCTTTTCTCTTTGCCGGGGGATCAGGACAGTCCGAGGTTTTCGCGCTTGCGCTGGATCTCGGCATTCATGTCGCTGTTGTAATACATGAGCGTATCACGCGGATTCTCATTGGAGTTGACCGTTTCACGGAACGCGTTCATGATGTTTCGCGTGACGGCGTAGGAGGAGGGCAGGATCGGGATCTCATCGAGCGCCTCCCACTGTGCGAGCAGCACATTCAGCTCTGCGCTCGACCAGTTGAGCTGGCGGAGCGTTTCGGCATTGGCCGCTTCATAGCGTCCCATCTGGCCGAGCAGGCCTTCGAGGTCGGAGCCGTAGCCGGTCTGCACATCGGTCGAGCAGAACCACTTGACGAATTCCCATGCAGCCTCCTTGTTCTTCACCTTATTGAAGATGACTGCGCCGGAGCCGCCGGAATTGGAGGCGTGATTGACCGTGCCGTCCGCCTGCAATGTGCCGGGCATGACGGTGAAATCCCAGAGTCCCTTGATCTCCGGTGCCGCAACGGAAAGCTGATTGTAGAAGCTGTAATTCGCAACGACGATCGGATACTGACCGGTGCGGAAATAGCTGTATGCATCGTAGGTCTGCGAGAATTTGTAATCGCGGTAGAAATCCGTCCATTTCTCAAAGCACTGGATCGCCTCGACGGAATCGAACTGCGTTCTGGTCTGCTCCTCATTATAATAGTTCAGACCTTTCTGCAAGACGAGCGAGGCGAAGGTGTGGCCGGCTTCGGTCGCCGCCGCGACATTGGTCGCCGGCAGGATCAGGCCGACGCCGAGGTGATTGCGCTGTAAGCCGGGCAGCATATCAATGATATCGTCCCATGTCTGCGGGAGCTTTGTGTAGCCCAGCTCCGTGAGGATATCGGTGCGGTAGAACATCATCGTCCAGCTCTGCGTCAGCGGCATACCGTAAACGCCGCCGTTGTATTCATACAGAACAGTTGCATCATGCTGGAGATTCTTGACGGTCTCCTGATAATCGGGGAACTGCTTCATATCGGTGAGCAGGCCGCGGCAGGCGAGGTTCACGGGGAATTCGCCGCCGAGGAACAGTGCGACATCCGGTCCCTTTCCGGCGAGTGTTGCTTCGACAACGCCGCCGACAACGAGATTGACGGAGACCGGGATCTCCGGATGCAGCTGTGCGAATTCGTTCTCGACCAGCTCCTTGACAACGAGCGCCTGATCGCGTCCGAGGTTGACCCAGACATTGATGACATCATCCTTTGAGGCGTCAATATCGGAGAGCGTGGTGTAGTCCTCGGTAAAGGAGCCGATGAACGCCTTGAAGCGGAAGCCGAGCTGCTTGAAGAAGCTCGATTTCAGCGAGGAGAATTCCTGATCCGCGGAGGCCAGCTCGATATAGTCAATTTCCAGCGGCTGATCGCGGTAGTCGCAGATAAAGGTCGAGATCGTTGAGATATTGTCCTTGATCTGCGTGACATAATTCGGGATGCGGCTGGGCTTGTCGATGCACTTGTCGAGAATGACATACATTCTCTGGAGCGCGGCCGCTTCGGAGCCGAGCGTACCGGAGAGATTTTCGATGCCGGCCTGTGCATCCTTGAGCTGCTGCGAGAGCCGCATGAAATCACTGACGATCGTCGGGATGCTCTCCTCGACATAATAGTCATTGTACTTGTCTGGATTCGGGCCGGTAATCATGAGGATCTGCTTATAGCAGGTGTTGAGGTCGGCGACGGTGCTTTCGAGCCTGCGCATGGATTCGCCGATCTCACCGGGCATGGCCTCCAGCGTGATCGTATGCGGCTCGCCGGCGGTGAGATAGACATAGGCATAATCGCCGTCCGATGCCGTGACGGGCGTCAGCTCCCAGTCGGTATTATAATAGAACTTCACCTGGCTGAACGCATCGTTTTGCAGGCTGCCGTCCACCAGCACGCGGCGGTTGGAGTAGAAGCCGCGCATGACATCCTGCCGCGCCTTGATGCCGATCTTATACCAGCCGTCGCCGGTGATCGCGTCCGCCGGGATCTCCCATGTCGCGGTCTGTCCGGCCTGATCCCAGTTCGCGCCGCCAATCGTGTTATAGACCATCTTGACCGGATCGGACGGGGAAACGGTATAGGAATTGTTATCGTAGCCCGGATAGAGCGTCGATGAGGATTTGTATTTCGCCGCCTCACCCTCAATGCGGTAAAGCGTGGATGGCGTGCTGTTCAGCTCTGACTCGGAGGGAGCCTGATATTTCGCAGTACCCTCCGGCTGACAGAAGGTGATGCTCTCGATACCGACCGAAGCCTTGATGCCGGAGAGCGTCAGCTTATGCTTTCCTTTCGTCAGGCGGAAGATCAGCGGATCATTGAACAGGCCGTCCTCGTCGTAGACGAATTTCGACTGCCAGCCGGGCTGTTCGATCTGCGAGGGACGCACCTGATTGCCGCGGGAATCCGTCTTGATCTCGTTTTTGTTGACGAAGATCTTGTTGAGACAGATGCGCGATGCAGATTCAAAGGGCGACTCGCCGTCCAGCTCCAGCGAAAGCTCGACCTGATTCGAGGGCGATTCCAGCGCGTAATAGGAAATGCGCATGGAATAGATGCCATCCTCCGGCACATCGAAGTCATAGGTGACCTCGCCCTCTGCGGAGCTCCAGATCAGCACATCGTCCTTCTTTTCGCTGCCCTCGCCGAGCGCGCCGACGGAAAAATCGCCGTCCTGCTGCTCTGCGGTATCCTTTCCGCTGATCGTGATCTCCTGCTCCGGCCGTGCCGCGGAGATATTCTCATCATAATAGTCGCTGTAGCTCTTTTCTTTTTCAAAGTGCAGAGCATAAAGGTCGTCCTCCGCTGCTGCATCCGCTGCGGGCGCAGTCAGCAGCTCTGCCTCTGCTTCCTCCGCACTGCAAACGGCCGGCAGCATGAAGGCACCGGTCATGACGGTGCAGAGCGCTGCGGCTGCAAAGCGCCGGATCGTATTCTGATTACTCACGGTCTTTCCACCTTTCACCCGATGCGGCGGCCGCACCGGAATCTCATCCTGAAACGCCGAGGGGAGCTTCGGACTGTCCGTTTTCGCCGGACAAAATCCCATACTGCCCCTGATTATATAATTATAGCAAATCTTCAGAATATTGTCAAGATGCTGTAAAGCATTTTGCAATGATAAAATTATTTCATCATGATTCACAATCAAATTGAGATTTTTTTGCCCGGAAAGTGATAATCTTGTGATGTCGAATCCTGCACTGGAACTGTGCGGAAATCACCGGATCGCACATCTGCCGCAGACCGGCCGTGTTCTGTTCACTTAAACCTGTGAACATTCAACAGAAATGAACTTATCAGAAACAAAATATGAAAAAGCGGTGAATTTTTCAAAAAAGGACTTGATTTTTTCAGAAAATATGATACAATAAAAATGCGGGGCGTTTCGTACCCGCAGATTCATACTACATTTATTATAATCTACAGGAGGTAACAGTTATGGCATATGCAATCAGTGATGCCTGCATCCAGTGCGGTGCTTGTGCAGAGGCCTGCCCGGCAGGCGCAATTTCCGAGGGCGACGGCAAGTATGTGATCGACGCAGACACCTGCCTCGACTGCGGTGCTTGTGCAGACGCATGTCCCGTGGGTGCGCCGGAGCAGGCATAATCGCCGCTTCTGCCACCCGATCAACCGGAAAAATGCGGCGGCTCTCTCCGGAGAGTCCGCCGTCTTTTTTTGCCCCGCTGTCAAAAATCGCGGCGAGAGCGCTCCGGTTTTTGCCGTATCTGGAAAAAATCCGAAAAAATCGCGCTGACCTCTTGCTTTTTTCGGGGAAGTATGATATAATAATACAGCATTTGAATATCCGCCGGTGCCTGACCGGCGAGGTCATAATGCCTCTGCATATGCAAAAACGCGTATCTGCGTGCTTTGCGATATGCACCACATTACTGACAGATGGGTGGTCCGCTGCATCAGCCTCCGAAAGCTCTGAAGGAGGGTTCCGGCGGCGCGGAAAATTCCGCGGCGCTGCTGCATGAACATCCGTAAACAAATCAAGGAGGAATCCCAAAATGAACGCATTGGAGCAGATCAGCAATTCCAGCCTGAAGAAGGAAGTCCCAGAGATCAATGTCGGCGATACCGTCAAGGTTCATGTCCGCATTCAGGAGTCCGCAGACAAGTACCGCATCCAGGTATTTGAGGGCACTGTCATCGCGAAGAAGCACGGCGGCATCAGCGAGACCTTCACCGTCCGCAGAGTGGCACACGGTGTCGGCATCGAGCGTGTTTTCCCGGTTCATTCCCCGGCTGTTGACAAGGTCGAGATCGTCCGCAGAGGCGTTGTGCGCAGAGCAAAGCTCTACTACCTGCGCGGCAGAGTCGGCAAGGCGGCAAAGGTCAAGGGACTGGTTCGTTGATTGTAAACCGAGCGAAAGGGGACTCTTGCGGGTCCCCTTTTGTTATATGCAGTTATCTGTATCTCTGAATGCGCGGACGGCCGGAGTGATGCCGCCTGCAACCGAAAAGAGGGATGAACGATGCCGGAAAATCCGGTCGGAAACGAAACCGATAACGAACAGAAGCTG
Source organism: uncultured Ruminococcus sp. (assembly GCA_946621745.1). GTDB lineage: Bacteria > Bacillota > Clostridia > Oscillospirales > Ruminococcaceae > Firm-04. The sequence continues at coordinate 10,769 of CAMOOV010000009.1, read as the reverse complement.
AGCGTGAGCTCTCTGCTCGGCGATGCCGCAGATATCCTTGAAACTGCCGTCCTGACGATCTTCGTCTTTCTGATGATTTTCACATTTCTTCTGCGCCCGGTCACGGTGGACGGCTCATCAATGGTGCCGACGCTCCGCGATCAGGATCAGCTTCTGATCCTCACGCCGGACCGCAGTCCGAAGAACGGGCAGATCGTCATTGTCAATGACATCGAGGCCGGCCATTTCAGTGATGAGGCGCAGACACAGGTCTACCGCACGCCGGGCCTGAATATCGTGATTGTCAAGCGCGTGATTGCACGCGCAGGTCAGACGATCGACATTGATTTTTCTTCCGGTACCGTGACCGTTGACGGCAAGGTGCAGGACGAGCCCTATATCGCGGAGCCGACCGTCCGCAATGACGGGGCGTTCACCTATCCGATGACCGTGCCGGAGGGCTATGTCTTTGTCATGGGCGATAACCGCGGTGGCAGCACCGACAGCCGGAATCCCGGCGTTGCACTGGTGCCGACCGAGCAGATCATCGGTACGGCGGTCGTGCGCTACAGCCGCGACAGCGCACTCTGCACTTCCTGGAAGGATCGCTTCGCATACTTATTCTGATACAAAAGGAGGAACTGACAATGGAACCGAATACGATCCGGCCGGACGGCGAACCGCAGGCTGAAAAGGAAAACTATTCGCTCAGGGAGCTGGGCGGCGACATTCTCGATATCGTTGAAACGGTCTTTGTCGCTTTCTTTCTTGTGACGCTGGTCTTCACATTCCTGTTCTGCACGGCGAATGTGGACGGTGATTCGATGGTGCCGACGCTTCAGGACGGCGACCGGCTGGTTGTTTCGCGGCTCGCGAAAAACTATGATGACGGCGATATCCTTATCATTTACAGCGGTACATCCTATATGTTCGATGAATCCGGCACACTGCGGCCGAATCCCGGCCTTGACAAGCGCATTGTCAAGCGGCTGATCGCGCAGGGCGGTCAGGAGGTCAATATTGACTTTGAAGCCGGTGTGGTCTATGTGGACGGCAAGGCGCTTGATGAGCCCTATATCAGCGGGCCGACACACCGCGATTATCAGTCTTTTCAGTATCCGTTCACGGTGCCGGAGGGATATGTCTTTGTGCTGGGCGACAACCGCAGCATCTCGAAGGACAGCCGGCATCCCGATGTCGGACTGGTCTCTGAGGAGGAGATCGTCGGCAAGGTCGTTTTCCGGATCCTGCCTTTCAGCAAGGCCGGACGGGTGAAATAAGGATATTGAATGAACAAAGCGAAAGGCAGGCGTGATACATGGACGATATGAAGGACATTCAGTGGTTTCCGGGACATATGGCGAAAACACGCCGGCAGATCGCGCGAAGTCTGCCGCTCGTGGATGCAGCGGCGGAGCTGCTGGATGCGCGCATCCCGATGAGCAGCCGCAATCCGGAGATGAACCGCATGACCGGCAAAAAGCCGCGGCTCATCATCCTCAACAAAGCGGATATGGCCGATCCTGATGTGACGCAGCAGTGGATAAACTATTATAAAAAACAGGGCTTTGCCGTCATCACCGCCGATTCCAAAGCCGGAAAGGGCGTGAAGCAGTTTGCACCCGCGCTGCGGGAGCTGCTGCGCGATCAGCTCGCACGGTATGAGGCAAAGGGCATGAAGGGCAGACCGATCCGCGTGATGATCCTCGGCATTCCGAATGTCGGAAAGTCGTCGCTCATCAACCGGCTGGCAGGCGGAAAACGCGCAAAGGCCGAGGACAGAGCCGGCGTCACCCGCACACAGCAGTGGATCAAGACAACAGACGGCGTGGAACTGCTCGATACACCGGGCGTGCTCTGGCCGAAGCTCGACGATCAGGAGGCTGCGGTGCGTCTGGCGATGACCGGCGCGATCCGCGACGACATCCTCGATAAAGAGGCGCTTGCGGCGCGGCTGCTGGCGTTCCTGCATACCGAATATCCGCAGGCGGTCGCCGAGCGGTATAAGATCCCGCCGGAACAGGAGGGCGACGGCTTTGCGCTGCTGGAGCTGACCGCGAAGAACCGCGGGATGCTGCTCTCCGGCGGCGTGCCGAATACGGAGCGCGCCGCGATTACCGTGCTGGATGAATTCCGCGGCACGAAGCTCGGCCGCATCTCACTGGAAAAGCCGGAGAAAGGGTAATGAGAATGAAAAGCGGATATCATCTGCGGCTCGGAATAGTCGGCATAATCGGCGCGATTTTTGCGCCGATCGGACTGCTCTTTACGGTCGTCGGTCTGATCGCAGGCCGCGTGACCGAGGACATGAGATCAAATCAGGCGGAGAGTGCAAGAATCCTGCGTTATATCTTCTGCGGGATCGGACTGCTGTTTTTTATCATCGGTGCGGCCATGCTCGCGGTAATACTGGTCAAGCATTTCCGCATCCGGAAGCTCATTGACGCCGGACAGTATGTCATGGCGGATTTCATCGGCGCAGAGCAGGTGAACAATGTGGATATCAACGGCCGGAATCCGTACCGCGCACTGTTCCGGTTTGTAACGGCGGGCGGCGAACAGGTCATATTCCGCAGCCGGATGCTGACAGAGGATCCGACACCGCTGCTGACCGGCAGACAGATTCCCGTCTATGCGGATCCGACCGATTTTGACCGCTATTATGCAGATATTGACACGGTGACGGGCATTCGCTGAATGCGCCGGCCGGAGGTGCAGATATGGAATATGTTGACAGGCTGATCGCAGCAGGCAGGCCGGAGCTTGCGGAGCAGCTGGCGCGCACATGGAGAAATGCCGTGATGCTCTGCGCGAAATATGCGGAGGGCAGAAAGCGTTATTACCGCGGCGGCGATGCCGGAACGCTCGGCGGAGAGATCCCCGTCGGGGCGAGCAAGACCGGCGGTTATCCCGATCTGCCGCCGGAGATCCCGTATCCGGAAATGACCGGCTTTGCGCGGACTTATCTGAAAGCCGATCCGCGCTGGCGCGTGGAGATCGTGCCGGAATCCTCGATGCAGCTGCTTGCGCAGATCAATCTGCGGGAGCTGGCGGAATCCGGCGCGGATACCGAGCATCTGCTGCCGGAGACCGGAATGCTCTATTTCTTCTACAGTCACTACGGCTGCGATGTGTTTGCGGGCTCAAAGCATCCCGATCCGTACAGCGCGGTCGATGTGCAGGATCCGAAACGGGCGCAGATTGCAAAGGTCATCTGGTGGGACGGCGATATGCAGACGCTCCGCCGGACGGCACCGCGCCTGCCCTATTGTGAGGACGTGATCCCCGGACTGGAGGAGGAATGCGCGGTCGCATTCTATGCCGAGGACAATTATGATACGGAGCAGCTTGCCGATGCTGACGAGATCTGCGATATCCTTGAGATCGAGGAGGAAGACCTGCTCCCGCACGGCGACCGGCTGCTCGGCATTCCGTGGACGGTCAATCCGCGGGATATGTCAGGCAGTGACATCAATCTGATGCAGATGAGTGCGGATGAGGGTTCTGTCGTTTCCTACTGCTTTGCGATCGGCGGGCAGGCGCTCAGGGAACGGGATTTTTCATCTGCGGGATACTGGGAGGACTGCGACTGAGAGAGGAGTGATCCGATGCCGCGTGAACTGAAGATCTGTCACGAGCTGTTTGAATTTGATGCCGGTGTGCGGCTGCATTTTCCGGTGTTCTGCGGCGTCGATGAGGCCGGCAGAGGGCCGCTGGCGGGCGATGTGTATGCCGCTGCGGTGATCCTGCCGCCGGATATCGAGATCGCAGGGCTCAATGACAGCAAAAAGCTGAGCGAGAAGCGCCGCGAGGAGCTTGCGCCGGTCATTCAGGAAAAGGCGCTTGCTTACTGCATCGCTTCGGCGACCGTTGAGGAGATCGAGCGGATCAATATTTTGCAGGCGGCACTGCTCGCCATGCACCGCGCCGTCGAGGGACTTTCGGTCGTGCCGGATTATGTGCTGACGGACGGCAATCAACCGCCGGTCGTGCCGATGCCGGTCGGAACGCTCGTGCAGGGCGATGCGAAATCCGCGAGCATTGCGGCAGCATCGGTGCTTGCCAAGACAGCGCGTGATGCCGCGCTGCGGCAGCTTGACGAGGAATATCCGGAATACGGCTTTGCAAAGCACAAGGGCTACGGCACAAAGGCGCATTATGCGGCGCTCGATGCTTACGGCCCCTGTCCGGCGCACCGGCCGTCCTTCCTGAAAAAATACTATGAAAAACGCGGCTTCTAAGCGGCAGACCGGCAATGCCGGAGAGGATGCGGTCTGTGCGTATCTGGAAGGGCAGGGCGCGGAGATTCTCTGCCGGAACTACACTGTCCGCGGCGGCGAGATCGACATTCTCGCAAGGCTGGACGGGCTGCTGCTGATCGTCGAGGTCAAGACACGGCGGCCGGGCGCACTGGTTTCCGGCGCGGCGGCGGTCGATGCGAAAAAGCAGCGCTGCATCATCCGTGCGGCGGAGCAGTATCTGCTGAGAAATCCGTGCGATTTACAGCCGCGCTTTGATGTGGCAGAGGTCGAATATTCCGGCAGCTTCGTCCGGCATATCGGGTATATCGCGAATGCTTTCGATGCGACGGGATACTTATAGAGGAGGGCAATATGGGAATCCGCAAAGTGATAATGGTCTGTCCGTACTGCGGCAGCAAGGAATTTGTCCGCGGCGCACTGACACATAAGACCGTGCATGATCCGAAACGGCCGCTCAGCACATATTACACGGTGCAGGCGCAGATCTGCAAGCGCTGCGGCAGCATCGTGCGGGAATTCATTGCCGATCCGGAGAAATTTGAGAAATATTGAGTATGATGTTCGGGGGCAGAGCCCCTTGCAGATATCGTTATACAGTCCAAAGGAGGATTTTGATATGATCTATCACAGCACACGAAACAGCGCGCTGTCCGTCAGCAGCGCAGAGGCGATCGCGCAGGGCATCTCGGCGGACGGCGGTCTGTTTGTACCGGCGTCGATCCCGGAGCTGACCGCTGCGGATTTTGAAGCACTCAAGGGGCTTTCCTATGCAGAGCGTGCGGCGCGTCTGTTCGCGCTCTACCTGACCGATTTCACCGATGAGGAGCTGCGCGAATGCACAAAGGCAGCCTACGAATCCGGCAGCTTTGAGACACCGGATGTGCAGGAGATCACCAGACTTGCAGACGGCTCTCTGCTGCTGGAGCTCTGGCACGGCCCGACCTGCGCGTTCAAGGATATGGCGCTCCAGATCCTGCCGCATTTCCTGACGCGTGCGATCCGCAAGACCGGCACCGACAAGGAAGTCGTCATCCTGACGGCGACCTCCGGCGACACCGGCAAGGCGGCGCTGGCAGGCTTTCAGGATGTGCCCGGAACCCGCATCATGGTCTTCTATCCGGAGGACGGCGTCAGCTCGATGCAGAAGCGTCAGATGCAGACGCAGGAGGGCGAAAATGTCTGTGTCTGCGCGGTCAAGGGCAATTTCGATGACTGCCAGAACGGCGTGAAGGCAATCTTCACCGATCCGGAAATGCAGAAGCTGCTCGCCGAAAACGGAATGCAGTTCTCCAGTGCGAACAGCATCAACTGGGGCAGACTCGTCCCGCAGATCGTCTATTATGTCTCGGCCTATGTGACGATGCTCGAAAAGGGTATCCTCAAGGAGGGCGAGCGCTTCAATATCACTGTGCCGACCGGCAATTTCGGCAATATCCTTGCGGCATGGTACGCAAAGCAGATGGGCGTTCCGGTGCAGCATCTGGTCTGCGCCTCGAACATCAACAATGTCCTGACCGATTTCATTGAAACCGGCATCTACGACCGCAACCGCACCTTCCATGCAACGGTCAGCCCGTCGATGGACATTCTGATTTCCAGCAATCTGGAGCGCCTGCTCTATCACATGACCGGTGAGAACGATGCGCAGATCCGCGAATGGTTCGGCGCACTGAAATCCGAGGGCAGATACGATATCGGCACGGAGCTGCGCAACCGCATTCAGGCGGAATTCTCCGGCGCATTCTACGATGACGATGCGACCAAAAAGCTGATCGGCAAGGTCTTTGCGGAGAACGGCTATCTCAGCGATACGCACACGGCTGTCGGCATCTGCGCGGCGCGTGCATACAATGAAAAGGCCGCGGACAAGTATCCGATGCTGATTGCTTCGACGGCGAATCCCTACAAGTTCGGCGCTGCCGTGCTGGAGGCGATCGGCGGCGATACCGATGCCGATGAATACGAGATTCTCAGCCGTTTGCAGGAGAGATCCGGCATGAAGATCCCGAAGGCGCTTGCCGAGCTGAAAACAAAGAAGGTTCGCTTCACCGGCTCCGTGGAGCAGGATGCGATGGCGGCATTTGTCCGTGAAACGCTCGGTATCCGATGAGCCTGTTTGTGATCGGCGACACGCATCTGTCATTCGGCACTGCGAAGCCGATGGATATTTTCGCGGGCTGGGAGCATCATGCGGAGCGCCTGCAAAGCGCATGGCTCGAAACCGTTTCGCCGGAGGACACCATTGTTCTGGCGGGGGATATCTCCTGGGGCATGAGCCTTCCGGAGGCGCTGCCCGATCTGCAATGGCTCAACGCGCTTCCCGGCAGGGAAAAGATCATCCTGAAAGGCAACCACGATTACTGGTGGGCGACCGTCAAAAAGATGCAGGAATTCTTCGCCGCGAACGGCCTTGACACGCTGCGTCTGCTGCATAACAACTGCTATGCCTACGGCGAATACGGCATCTGCGGGACGCGCGGCTGGGTGAATATGGATCCGGAGAATACGCCCGCGGATGACGCAAAGGTCAGCGCACGCGAGGCGCAGCGGCTCGAAGTATCACTCACGGCCGCTGTGCAGCAGGGGCTGAAGCCGCTTGTCTTTCTGCATTACCCGCCGATCTACGCCGCGAGCTGCAATTATCCGATCCTGGAGGTGCTGTGGCGGCATCCGGTTACGGACTGCTGGTACGGCCATGTCCACGGGCGTTCGCTGCACCGCTATGCGGTCAACGGCGAGCGGGACGGCATCAAATACCACCTGATCGCGGGTGATTATGTTCAGTTTATTCCACAAAAGATATTGTAAACTGTGAAAATGGAAGAAAGCACCAAAACCTCTGGAAATATCCGCCGGTTTGTGCTATAATAAAGTGTATTTGTCCGCATAGTCGGCTATGCGGCGCGCATTCACAAGAAAACCGAAATTTGGAGGAACAACTATGAGCCTGATTTCCGATGTCAAAACAGATGTAAATATGAGAGAAGTAACCTTCTCGATCACCGCAGAGGAGCTGGAGAGCGCCTGCGAGAAGGTCTATCAGCGGCAGAAGAAGGACATTGCCGTCAAGGGCTTCCGCAAGGGCAAGGTGCCGCGCAGAATGGTCGAAAAGCTCTACGGCGAGGAGGTCTTCTTCGAGGACGCGATCAATATGGTCATGCCGGCACAGCTGAACCAGATCCTGACCGACAACGAGATCAACATCATCGACCGTCCGTCTGTCGAGATCGTTTCCGCATCGAAGGCAGAGGGCGCAGTCCTCAAGGCAACGCTCATCACCAAGCCGGAAATCAAGGTCGGCGAGTACAAGGGCATCCACGCCCCGATGAATGTCAAGGAGGTCACTGCGGAGGATATCGACCAGCAGATTGAGGTGCTCCGTCAGCGTCAGGCACGCATCGTTGAGGTGACAGACCGCGCTGCCGAGAACGGCGACGAGGTCAAGATCAACTTCGAGGGCTTCATCGACGGTGAGGCATTTGAGGGCGGCAAGGGCGAAGATTATCCGCTTCGCTTAGGCAGCGGCCAGTTCATCCCCGGCTTTGAGGATCAGATCGTCGGCAAGAACATCGGCGACAAGTTTGATGTCGAGGTCACCTTCCCGGAGGAGTACGGCGATGACCGCTATGCGGGCAAGGCTGCCGTGTTCAAGACCGAGCTGCTCGCGATCAGCGCACAGGAGCTGCCGGAGATCGACGATGAGCTTGCAAAGGATATTTCCGAATTCGATACGATCGCTGAGCTGCGTGAGGACATCGAGAGCAAGCTGAAGAGCTCCGCGGAGCAGACTGCACAGACCGAGTTTGAGAACGCGATCTTCGACAAGATCGTCGAGGAAGCAGATGCAGTGATCCCGCAGGTCATGTTTGACCGCCGCATCAATCAGCGCATCGGCGATTTCGAGAACCGTCTCCAGCAGCAGTACGGCGATCTCAAGCTGAACGATTATCTCCAGCTGACCGGTATGACAATGGAGCAGCTGCGCGATGAATATGAGCCGCAGGCAAAGAAGGAGGTCACACTCCGTCTTGCACTCGAAAAGATCGCTGATCTTGAGGATATCCAGATCTCCGATGAGGAGCTGGATGAGGCACTGACACAGTTTGCAGGCGAGCTGAATGCGCCGGTCGAGCTGGTCAAGGCACGCATCCCGATGGATGACTACCGTACCGATCTGCGCGTGCAGAAGGTCGTTGAGCTGATCAAGAACAATGCAGTTGTAGACAATGATATCGCTCCGGCTGCGGAGGAGGCTGCTCCGGCAGAGGAAGCACCGGCAGCTGAAGAGACTGCTGCTGACGCTGAATAATCCCTAAGGCCTGACCGTAAGGCACGCGCCCCGCGGCAAGGCATTCAAACAGAAATCACCGGTTTCCGCCCCATCGGCTCGCTCCCTTGGGGCGGGAGCCGGAAATCTGCTTTATAAGCGGATTTGCGGAATCCCGCGAATCCTGCCGAAATGTATACGAAAGGAAGGTATCCCCCATGAACAATCCGTACATGAGTCTGGTTCCGACCGTTATTGAGCAGACCAACCGCGGCGAGCGCGCCTATGATATCTACTCCCGTCTGCTCAATGACCGCATCATCATGCTTTCTGAGGATGTCAATGATGTGACGGCAAGCCTTGTCGTTGCGCAGCTCCTCTTCCTGGAAAGTCAGGACCCTGAGAAGGATATCTCGCTCTATATCAACAGTCCCGGCGGCTCCGTGACGGCAGGCATGGCAATCTATGATACCATGCAGTATATCAAGTGCGATGTTGCAACGATCTGCCTCGGACTCGGCGCTTCGATGGGCGCACTGCTCCTCTCCTCCGGCGCCAAGGGCAAGCGCATGGCGCTGCCGAACAGCGAGATTATGATTCATCAGCCGCTGATCATGGGCGGCGGCATCTCCGGTCAGGCGACCGATATCAAGATCCGTACAGACAATCTGCTCCGTACCAAGAGCAATCTGAACCGCATCCTTTCCGAGAATACCGGCAAGCCGCTTGAGCAGATCGAGCGCGATGTGGAGCGCGATTACTTCATGTCCGCCGAAGAAGCCCTGGAGTACGGCCTGATCGACAAGGTCGTCACAAAACGCTGAATTCTTCCGGAAAACAATCAGAATACGGAGGGCAATATGCCTGATAAAACTACCCGAAACTGTAATTTCTGCGGAAAGCCGGAGACCAAGGTGCAGAGTATGTTCTCTGCCGGGCCGAGCAATATCTGCGATGAATGCGTGACCTATTGCTACGAGCTGCTCTACGGCGATCTGGACAGAAAGCCAAAAAATGAAAAGGGAAAGCGACTGAAGGGCGAGCCCGGCGGCGAGGTCAATCTGCTGAAGCCCGCCGAGATCAAGCGCGTGCTCGATGAATATGTCATCGGACAGGACAGTGCAAAGATCTCGCTCGCAGTCTCCGTCTATAACCACTACAAGCGCATCCTCAGCCGCGACGACGGCGACGAGGTCGAGATCCAGAAAAGCAACGTGCTGCTGCTCGGCCCGACCGGTGTCGGCAAAACCTATCTGGCACAGACGCTCGCGAAGATCCTTGAGGTGCCGTTCGCGATCGCGGATGCAACGACCATTACCGAAGCCGGCTATGTCGGCGACGATGTGGAAAATGTGCTGCTGCGCCTGATACAGGCAGCGAATTTCGATGTCGAAGCAGCAGAGCGCGGCATCATCTATATTGACGAGATCGACAAGATCGCGCGCAAATCCGAGAACACCTCGCTGACGCGTGATGTCAGCGGCGAGGGCGTGCAGCAGTCGCTCCTGAAGATCATTGAGGGCACTGTCTCCAATGTTCCGCCGCAGGGCGGCCGCAAGCATCCGAATCAGGAGTTCATTCACATCAATACGAAGAACATCCTCTTTATCTGCGGCGGCGCGTTCGACGGTCTGGAAAAGCATATCCTCAGACGAACCGAATCCTCCGGACTCGGATTCGGCGCACAGGTGCTTTCCAAAAAGGAAAAGAGCGCGAATATCTTCCATAAGGTCATCCCGCAGGATCTGGTGAAATTCGGCATTGTGCCGGAGCTGGTCGGCAGACTGCCGATCATTACCACGCTGGATGAAATGGACGAGGATTCGCTGGTGCGCATCCTCACAGAGCCGAAGAATGCGCTCGTGAAGCAGTATGCGAAGCTGTTTGATTATGATAAGATTGCGCTGGAGATCGAGCCGGAGGCACTGACTGCAATCGCGAAGAAAGCGCTGGAACAGAAGACCGGTGCCCGCGGACTCCGTGCGATTCTGGAGGGTGTGCTGATGCAGACCATGTTCGATGCACCCTCAAAGACTGCCGTCAGAAAGGTCGTCATCAAGGCGGACAATGTTGAAAACGGCACTGCACCGACCCTGCTGGACGAAAACGGCAATGAGATCCCCGCTGCATAATGACCGATTTGCGAATCTCCTGCACCAATCTGCGGGAGATTCTCTTTTCAGATTTGTACAAACCGGGATTTAGAGGTGTCTCCGACGGATTTATATTGGGGCTCTGCCCCAAACCCCGCCCAAGGGACA
>CAMOOV010000008.1 GCA_946621745.1 uncultured Ruminococcus sp. | reverse complement strand
TTGGGCGGGGTTTGGGGCGGAGCCCCAATATAAATCCGTCGGAGACACCACTAAATTCCGGTTTGGTTTCGCAACACATGATAGAATGGTGATGAAATGAACGAATATGAATCCCTGATCCGGCTGCGCCGCCCGCCCTCCGTGACGGCGTGGGCAAGTATCGCCGGCAAAAAAGAAAGCGAGGGGCCGCTCGGCAAATGCTTCGATCTGACCGAGGCGGACAGCCACTTCGGGCAGATGACATGGGAGCAGGCAGAGAGCGAATTGCAGCGCCGGACGCTCAATCTTCTGCTGGAGCACGGCGGCTGCGAGGCGGCAGATATTGCCGCGCTCTTTGCGGGTGACCTCATCAATCAGTGCAGCGGCTCGACCTATGCGCTGCGCGGTTTTGATATCCCGTATTACGGCATTTACGGCGCCTGCTCGACCTTTGCGGAGGGCTTGGAGCTCGGCGTTATGGCGGTCTGCGGGATGGAGCTGCCGCGTGCAGCCGTGCTGACATCTTCGCATTTTTCGAGCGCGGAGCGTCAGTTCCGCTTTCCGCTTTCCTACGGCGGCCAGCGCACGCCGAATGCACAGTGGACTTGTACGGCGGCGGGTGCGGCGCTGATCGAACCGCAGGGCGGCCCGCCCTATATCCGCGGCATTCTCCCCGGGCGCATCCGCGATGCCGGCCAGACCGATGCGAGCAATATGGGCGCGGCAATGGCGCCCGCGGCGGCGGATACGATTGCGCGCTATCTTTCCGCGACGCGCACACGCCCCTCGGATTACGATGCGATTGTGACGGGCGATCTCGGCATTGTCGGCAGCCGTCTGCTGCTGAAGCTCATGGAGCAGAACGGCTATGATCTGCGCGGTGTTCACCGGGACTGCGGCGCGATGATGTTTGACTGTAAGCGGCAGGATACGCATTCCGGCGGCTCCGGCTGCGGCTGCTCCGCGAGTATCATCTGCGGCTATTTCCTGCCGAAGCTGCGGACGGGTGAACTGCGTCATGTGCTGTATGCGGCAACCGGCGCACTGCTTTCGCCGATGCTCTGTCAGCAGGGCGAGAGCATCCCCGGCATTTGCCATGCGGTGCATTTTTCGTATGAATCGGGAAAGGAGAAGCGGAAATGAATTTTCTCTGGGCATTTGTGATCGGCGGGCTGCTCTGCGTGATCGGACAGCTTCTGATCGACTACACGAAGCTGACGCCGGCGCGGATCCTCGTCGGCTATGTCGTTGCGGGCGTGATCCTCGGCGGACTGGGGCTTTATGAGCCGCTGACGGAATTTGCGGGCGCGGGCGCATCCGTTCCGCTTTCGGGCTTCGGCAATCTGCTTGCGAAGGGCATCCGCGAGGGCGTTGCACGGGACGGTCTGCTTGGAATCCTGACCGGCGGACTGACATCCTCTGCCTGCGGCATTACTGCGGCGATGCTGTTCGGGCTGCTCGCAGCGATACTGTTCCGCGCAAGGGATCAGAGCTGAAAACCAATTTGTTAAAAGTACTTTAATCTATAATCAAATTAGCACACTAGCAGTTTACAGCAGTAAACTGCGTATTTTTTTGAGGCTATATTACAGATTGTAAAAACTGGATCTTCGGTATTCCATAATAGAAACGCCATCGCAAGAAAATACTATGTGCGATTTTGTATGGTTGCATAATAACGGTGTATCTGAATTGTGCATTCATTATAAAATTATCGAAGTTGCATCAAAATCGTGATAATCGGATTGACAAACTGAGGATAATGTGCTATAATAATCCCATGCAAAAAGCAACAAACCACAAATTACAGGGAACGCACAGAATATACTTTTAGTATCTCTGCTGTGTGATGATTGGAATGATGATCGCGCAGGTACGGATGCTGTATACATTCTGTAATATTCGACTTTCGTTCCTCGAATAGGTAAAAATATGACGGATAAAGAACTCCGAAGGCTCAAACGGTCGGATCTGATCGAGATTCTTTATTATCTGAGCCGAGAAAATGATGAGCTGCGGGAGGAAAACGGAAAGCTCCGGGAAAAGCTCGATGCATTTGTCATGAATGCCGCTGCCGTACAGACAGCCGGCCAAATGCAGACTGCCGAATCCGCAGCACAGCCTCCTGCACCGGTAAAACAGAACAAGGGTAAGAAAAAAAGACGATGAGTGAACGCAGAGATTTACCGACGACCGAACAGTTTGCGGCAGAGATGAAGCGCCTGCGTTACGGTGAACGCTTCCGCAGCTCGCTCCGAAGCACGGTTTCCGGACTGATTGTCGCAGCAGCGGCGGCGGTGCTGATATCCATGCTGCTCCTGCCGGTGCTCCGCGTGACGGGAACCAGCATGACGCCGGCCTTGCAGAACGATCAGGTTCTGCTCTGCAATAAGCTCGCCGACATCAAGCAGGGAGACATTGTTGCTTTCTACTATAATAATAAGGTTCTGATTAAACGCGTGATCGGGCTGCCGGGCGATGTGATTGATATTTCAGAGGACGGCACGGTCTATGTGAACGGCGAGGTGCATGACGAGCCGTATGTTTCAGAATTGGCGCTGGGTGAGTGCGATATTCAGCTGCCGTATCAGGTGCCGGAATCTCGTTTTTTCGTCTGTGGCGACAACCGCGGAATTTCAATTGACAGTCGATCAACGAGTATTGGCTGCATCGCAGAGGAGAATATCATCGGTGTGGTGTTTTTCAGAGTTTTGCCGTTTAAAAGTATTGGGCTGGTGTGAGATAATATGACGATAATAATCAGGAAAGGAGAGTGCAGAACAGATGAAACTGAATGATGTAAACAACAGAATAAATGAGAAGATAACCGTGCGAAAATGGTATCACAGAGTAACGGCAATCACAATCGTGTTTAGTCTGCTGTGTGCTTTCTTCGTCCCGCTGGATCTGGTGAAGCCGGGGATGGCGATTACCAGTAATAATTTGAATGATGGTGTTGATTATTTTGATGGACCTTATAGTGGAAGCACTGCAGGATTTACAGATTACACTAATTTTATCACAGGCAAATTTACTGTAGGACAGCAACAGGAAGTGACAATTAAAGGCGATAGTGCTGTGATCGATGCGGCTGATGCAGATCCTGCTTCCATCAGGATTGAATTTAACTACGAACTTGATAAGGATGATTTAACAGGACTACTGTCAACTCCATTTGCGTACTATCAGTTGGATTCCAAACTTGTGCCACAAAATAATTATTCAGGCAGTACTCTTAGTTTTACTGATCCTGATTGGAATGATGGTTTGACAACTGCTGGATATTATTCAATTAATACTAGTGGTCTGATCGTTTTTCATTATACTTCGGATTATATAAATTATTTAGCTGCAAGCAATGGCATGACAGGTTCGATTTACTTTAATGCAAAAGTGGATCGTAATGAAGACGAACGGGGCGATCAAACGTTTGAATTTGGCAAAACTGAAGTAACCCTTAAATTCGACGATACAAAGCCCGAAATCTCCAAAAGTGGTTCAGTGGTTCACGAGGGTGATAATTACTATATTGACTGGACTGTTACTATTGATGAAACAACGGGCTATGTGGATATGAGTACATACAGCTTTGCTGATGTATTGAACGATAGCCCAATCGACTGGTCTCAGCAAAGCTACAATGTTGAACCAGTTGATAGTATGTATTTAGATGGAACAACATTGAAGTTTAAACAATATGGAAATGATGAGCAAAAACCAAAGCATATTATACTGACATATCGTACTTCATCCAGCCTTGGAGCAAGTACCACAAACAAATCCACTCTTACAAAAGGTGATATCTCTATTCCGGCAGAGTATCCGGTTACAATTGAGAATGGCGTTACTGTTACAAAAAAAGGTACCCCTGATTATGAGATACAGTCCGGAGCCAATGATAAAATTCAATGGGAGATAGATGTAAAACATAAGCAGGGCGACAGCCTGAACAATGTTGTTTTGACAGAGCAGAACAGTGGGACGTTTGGCAGTTCAGATAATGTGACAGTATATGACATAAACGGCAATGTGATTGACAAATCCAAATATACAGTTGATGGTGCAACACTTACGTTTGCAAATGACAGCACTATCCCGTCAGAAGTGAAGGTTGTATTTTGGGGCAACGCAATTTCGGGCTGGAACAATAATAGCGTTGTAGCTTCAAGGCCGGATTTCGACGAAACGTCAGGTCAAGGCGGAATCAACTATTCCCGTAATTTGAGTCTCGTAAAACAGTTGAATGGCCTGAATCAGGATACCGGTACATTTGAATGGCAGTTTACGCTGAGTACAATTCAAAATGCGAAAGAAAGTCTCAACGAATATACTATCACAGATGAAGCCTTCAAGAAGTTGTCTTCGGAACAGGTAGCATCTTTAGGGTATAATGCATATTTTGGAAATGATATTCAAGTCAACAGCCAGGATGATACCAAAAACAAATACGGTTTCCAAATAACAAAAACATCGGATGACACAATAAAAATTTCTTTTAATGAAGATGATGCAGCGTACAATAAAGACAGACCGCTTAACACATTAAAGCTGTACTATAATACGACAATTCAGGATTATCTTTCCAGTACGGATTATGAGAAGTATCAAAACGGACAGAAGGTAGGCTTATACAATCAGGCATCTGCTAAGAATAAAAACGATACATTGTCTGCGGATTCTGGCAAAGTAGGTCGGGACATCCAGCAGCGTATTGAAGCGAATAAAAGTTATTCTGGCAATGCGTATGAAAGCGTTCTTGGAAATGAGAACACCGCAGATCGTATTCTCAACTGGTCTGTATCTATGGTCAAGGATACCGGATTCCAAGAAGGAAACGAGTATTATGATGTATTCATAGGTGAATCTGATGTTCCACATTACATTGCGCCGGATCAGCGCAGTTATATCACAAGTCATATTGAGGGAGCAGTAACGACAGGCGAGAACAATTCCCGTGGAAACACGACTCCACTGACATCTGAAATGTATGAGGTCAAGTTCTACAAAGACAGTAACTTGACACAGGAAGCAGGAGTCGATGAGAATGCTGTAGGGTTCAAGGTGATTTTCAAATCAAATTCAACTCTTGCATCTTACCACCATGTGTATATTGATTATCAGACAACGGCGAAAACCTCTGCGATTCGATTTGGACAACAGGTTGCATTCTCTAATAATTACACTTTTAACGGTGTTCCTAAAACAACACCAGGTCTTACATTTAAGCGAGAAAATCCAAACGAAGTACAAAATGTTCATCTGAACTTGAATAAGAAATGGAGTGATAACAAAAACGCATTAGGAACCCGTCCTGATTCGATTACAGTGAAGGTGCTACAGGCAGAAGCCGGAGAAGATGGCAATTTGCCTGCAAGCCCCACATGGGTTCCGTATCCGAACGAAGATGGGTTCACACTGGCAGCAAGTGATGCAAGTGAAGAAGATAACTTCACATTGGACTATAACTTCCCAAGATGGAAATATGATGCGGATCATGATAAAATCACCTATTATTATTACAAGATACAAGAGGAACCCGTTACAGGTTACACGCTAACCGCTAATCTTGACACAGTCAAGGCTGAGTCAGATAAGACCTTTACGCTTACCAATACATCCACAACAAATTTTGGTAAGGTTGCTGTAGACAGTAGCGGTAACCGTATTACGCAGGTGAATCTGTCAGATAGTTCAGCTGTACCTGTTGAAACAATCAACATTGACGGAACTCCTACAAAGTGCTATATGTTTTCATGGCGTATATTTTTAACTCCTGCTGACATAACAAGTGTGTATACCGATATACTGCCTACAAACGCTGTCTATGTATCTGGGTCTGAAAGCGGACTGAGTAATTATGTACCTAAAGCATATTATTCAGATACACAATATTTTTTAATTAATGCAGGCTGGCAAATTATGGACATAACGCAAAATAATAATCTTCTGTCCATACGAATGGTTGATAATAGAATACTATTTCTTGACTATTATACGGCAATACCTGTTTCATTATTAGAGACGAGTCTTGATGCGGAAGGAAACCTGATTAATAAGGTTTCTAAAGAGGGAGGTACACCATTTGAAGCTACACTTAAAGTGAATGGCGAAATGCCGGATGTTGAATCAGAACCAATTACCAAATCAGCAGAAGCGGCTGGGCAGGGGGTTATCAAGTACAGCATTGACTTCAATCCAACTGGCAAGAAACTTTCAGGTACCGGAACAGTAGATATTACAGATGCACTAACTTACTTAGGAGGCACAAGAAAGTCAGGCGGTCAGGACGTTGCAATTCCACTTGACAGTTTGAGTTTTGAACTTGAAAAAATTGATATGTTCTCCCTCGTTGACGGTGAACCTGATTTGAGCAATTCTATCAAGTCACAGCTTGGGTACACGATTGATTATGGCGCAACAATTGAACAGAGGATGGATGTATCGAAATGGAGCAAGTTTGATAGTAACGGAACAAAATGGAGAACAGCAGATCTTTCTCCAGGCGACAGACTTCATTTAAAACTGAAGTATCCCTCTTCATCATCGAATAATGAACTTCATTTTTTTGCAAAACTCACAAATCAATATAATACATATGGTAATAATAAAGGAGAAGTGGCTTATAATTACAATGCATTACAGTTGGATGAAAGTGGCATAGTAGAAGTAGACATATCTGTTCCTACTTCCAGCGAGGCAAATGTATATGAGCTGAATGATTATCAAAGTCCATTTGAAATTCTTTCGGCTACTATTACCAAAGATGCTCCCGCCCTCCTCACATTAACCGTTCCTGATGAAACACCGGTTCATATCGAATACTCTTACCGCATTGAAGGCTGGGAGCCTAACTCCACAGGTAATCCGGCAAATGATGATGTGATTAAATTCGGAAATTTGGCATCATTTGCATCTGAAAACGGTGACGGTGATTCGAGTGTGGATGAAAATAGGGTTAATACGTCCGGTGCGAAGGTTAATGCAAAACGTTATCCGACGATTTACAAAACAGAGTATGGTAACGATAATCTGGATTATCTGAGCGCATCCTTTGCAGTTGCTAAGTATGATGTGGAATCCAATAAATGGGTATATCTGCAAAGCATCAAAACAATAACAACTGATGAAGGAACTATCAATGAAAAGAGTCGTCGTGAACTGACATTCCCTGATTCACCTTATACTGGATATTTGGAATCAAATGATACATATCCCGCAAATACAGCACTGCTGAAGTTTGCAAAGGAGGATGATGCTTCTACAGCGAATGACAAAGAAAATATCCATGAATTTGATCTGCATAACAACACGCTTTACAAATTTGTGGAGATTGTTGCACCACCTGGGTATACACAGCCGAATTGGACGAACCATACATTGACGGATAATATGGATTTTGTTTTCTATTACGCTTATGATGACTTTGATCAGACTAAGGCACCAAGTGAGGCGGAAGGTCATATCAATATCATCAATGCAGGAAAACGAGTCAACATCAAAAACAGTAAAAATATCAAGGTGAATGTAGAAAAGACATTCAGTGGCTCAGATGGGGTTCTTCCGGTACAGTCCGAAGTAACATTTAAATTGTATTGGGCAAATAACAAAAAGGGAACCGGCATGAAGCTGGTTACAAGAGAAAACATCAATGTTGCATCGGATTTTGACCCCGTAAGAACAATTCCCTATAAAACATCCAATGAGACCAATTCGGCATCGTGGAATGATTTGCCAACAGGCTACATGGGAAGTGCGGTTTACTATTTTGTCCGTGAATACAGCTATAAGGATAAAAATGGAACACTGTACACTTATGATGAATCCTCCGGCAAGTACCTTAACAATGGTCATGAAGGTCCGTTCAAACCGGTATATACCGGAAACGGCACGAATGTTGACGAATCAACAGTCAATGTAAATAATTCCGAAGGCATTGTGGTAAAGAAACTGTGGGTTGATTTGGATGGCAGGCCGGTGCCTCCCGCCAAGGAAGTCGGTTCCGACACAGACATGGCAGTCGGCTTTACGGTTTACGGTGTGCAGGGCAGCAATAAAATAAAGCTCGATTTACCTGTCAAAACGCTTTCAAGCAGTAACAATTACCAATACATCCTTCCAACTACGGTTCAGGATGAGGAAGGTAACAGTTACGAACTAACTGATTTTGAGAATTTTGAAATCAAAGAGAATTTGACAGAAGAGCAGAGAATCTCGATGTATGCAAAATATCTGGCACCGCAAACAAATCGAATCATTGAAAACGGAACGGGTGTGCTGGAAATCATCAATACTGACATCAGTTCTGATACAACAAATGCAGTCGTACAAAAGGTATGGAAGGATGGTGGAGTAGATCATAGCAATGATACGCTGACAATGATGCTTGTGCAGTCCTCCACTGCCGATTTGACAGATGAGCAGCTCATGCAAATTGCCGGTGATACTGCAATAACCGGTGTAAATACCGGAAGCAGCATTCAGTCGAGTGATGCTGTAAAGCTGATTGAAAAGGGACATTCCATCACACTGACATTTGAGAATGATATAACAAGTGTGAGCGGATTACCGACAGGTGTAACAGAATCACACGAAGGAAAAAATCTTACATTAAATGGTAATAGCATTACAAATGGCGATATCACAATCACGTTTGCAAACGAAGCCACAAAGGAAATCACAGTCTCTGTTATCGACTATGAGGTGACGCTTGGCAAACAAGAGGATGAAAGCGTCGTTTGGAAACACACTTGGACAGCACTTCCCTACAGCGATGGTGATAACAATTACTACTACTACGTTGTGGAGAAGGCTGTGCCGAATGATTACACAGTAACTTACAATAGAACGACGACATCTGCTGGACAGACTACCACAATCACAAACAGTCTTCCCACAGAATTGACAGTTCAAAAGATATGGTTGGATGCAGAAGGAAATACCATCATAACAAATCCTACTGCAGCCGGTTATGACAGCGTTAAGGCGGGAGCACTTCCGGATTCGATTCAGGTTCAGGTTTACCAGAAACTGAAGGAAGAGACGATTGCCGGAGAGCTGCATCTGGATAAGCCGACATCAATCAAAGTAGCGGCATATGGTGACTCTATTACAAAGGGTACGATCAATAATATAGCAGAAGCAAAGACATATCCTAATGTGTTGCAAAGTGCTTACCTGACATCTGAGAACGGCTATAGCAGCTCAACAGTGTATAAGATTGCTGAGAGTGGACGTCTGATTGATGATATTAAAAATCAAATTCAGTATGATTCAAACATCTCAACAGCCGACATAATTTGTGTGATTGCCGGAACAAACGACATCATCAATTCAAATGTAGCAGTTACATCTGAGTCAGGAGATTCTCTTGAAACGAAAATGCGGCAGTTAATCGAAGGCTTTATCGGAGATAATGGTGCAAATCAGAATGCCATATTGATGATAGGCAAAATACCAAGGTTTACTGCGCTGACTTGGAGTAATAGCAGAAATATTGAACAGGCATATGGAAAAACAGCTGCACAGGAAGCTGAGATCCAGGCACAGTGGGATACACTGGTAGCCAGCTACAACACGATGCTGACAAATCTTGTCAATGAATACAAGCAGCAAGGCAAGAAGATCATGTTGGTGGATGTATATACGGCGGTGGGAGACAATCTGGTTGACGGATGTCACCCTAATGAAGCAGGATATCAAGCAATTGCAAACGCATTCTACACGGAGATCAATAAAATCTATGTGGGTGCTGATGCAACAACACGAGAAATTCCTACTGATATTTCGATGCCGGGGAATGATGCTGATATTTCATCACAATTCAGCGGAACGCTCTATGGCACTTACACGCTGGAAAAATCTAATGGGTATCAGCTTGGTATTTCAGATCTTCCTGAAAAGAATTCGCTCGGCGTAGATTATGTCTACTATATAAAGGAGGTCGGTACACACGTACTTGACAGCGGCGGTACGTTCTATACGATATCTGGTGACAGCAATAAATACATTAGCGCAGTGACCTATGAGCATAACGGTCAGCTTGCAGCAGACAGCGGTACAGTTACGATTCGCAACACGATCAAGACTGCCGAGCTGAAATTGCAGAAGGTATGGGACGATGAAAACGATCATACCGGAGATTCTATCACTGTCCGGGTACATCGTGATACGGTCGCAGATTCCAATGACGCACGGCAGAATCCGCTGATTTTGACAATGGATGTTGCTAGAAACGGAACGCTTTTGCTGCCCATCGGCTCAACAACCGGAATTCAAGTTACTGCGAATAAAGCAGGAATTTTGGGACAGACAGGAACATTAGAACTTGTTAGCTCAACTTCCGGTCTAAGTTCAAAGACATGGACAATTAAACCGGGAACTGCAAGTGTTGGCGATGAGATAACAATGACATTTACAGACGGCGACAATCAGACGTATTCGTTTAAGGTAAAGATTGTGGATAATCCTGTGTTGACACTCAGTATTTCAGATGGTGCTCCGGCACTGGATGACACGGCTCCGACATTAACGCTGAAATACACGCCTTCGGGCGAAACGGAGTATGTGGTGACATCAGGGGCTACCTATGAGGTGCTTAGCGGAAATTCTGTGAGTGTAACATCAGACGACGGTACAATTACGCTTTTACAGCCGGGTGAATCTACAATCCAGGCATCTTATCAAGGTATGAAAGATACTGTTGTTGTAAATGTTGGATTGCCGAAGACGTTTAGTGTTTCTCCTGTCACAGTAGTGAAGGAAGATAGTGCAGGGGTACTGTTGACGCCTAATCCTAATTTTGGTACATTCACTTACTCTGTTAATGAAGGATATACGGATAAGATTTCTGTAAATGCGAATGGTATCGTTACTGGTAGCGTGGCTGGAACATATGAAAATGCGGTTCGTGTCACAAGAGATGATGACAAATATGTAGATGTTAATGTAAATGTTATTGAAAATAGTACCATTAACTTTACAATGGATCAATACGGAAATTATAAGTACTACTTGAATCCAAGTGAACAGATACCCGCAGGTTCAACTGTAAGCATAGTTGTTTCTGGAGCTCAGGCAGGAAAATTAGTACAAGTTGCATTAAATGATCAGACATCTATGTGTGCCGAAGAGTATGCAGATCAAGATGGTATGGTTACGTTGAATATCACTGTTAATACAGCAACGACACTTGAGCATATTGACTTGTGGAATTATAAAAGTGATGGCTGGAATGAAGGTTCGTCTGATTTGGACAAATCGGAGCTTAAACTTGAGAGCTACACTGTAAATAATTCTTCGAGTGGAAGTGACAGTTCAAGTAGCACATTAACAGAAAAGACAACAGTCAAACTGGACGACAGTATCAAATCTATTACATTGAGATATAATGGCAATGCTGCTGAATGGCCGGATGCAATAATTAAATTTACAGATGATGTATATGTTAAAATTGGTATGTATCCATTGGCAAATTATGACTTAATAGATGGTTTGTTTGTTGAGGCGAATAATTCAAAGATTGATGAGTCATATTTGCCTTCCCATTCTACAGGTGAACTCTGGGGGAACACATACTATTATTCTTTCAATGGTGATAACACTGGGACTACATTGACAATCACATTTCCTGATTCACTAAGCGTTGATCAATTTGAGGTGACAAGTTGGAAGGAAGGAAGTAATACCAGCATTGAATATTCTGTCATTTATGCAACCGATACTATCCAATCTGCTAACAGTCGCCAAATCCTCTCTCGCTTCAACGCCGCTAACCTACGCCTCAGTGCGGCACTTGAATACACGGCATTACCGCTAAACATTGAAGCCGAAACCCCAACACCTACAGAATCCGCAAACTTCAACGAAAGCGGCTACATGGACATCACACTAACATCATCAAATAGCTGGCAGAAGCAGCTAACAGGCTTGCCTGTTTACAAGGTGAACGCTGACGGCACGCTGCAAAGCTACTATTACTGGGCGGAGGAGATCAAGGTCAACGGAATGCCTGTTGCCGGATATACTGTAAGCTACAGCTTCACAGACGGCGACAGCGAAACGGATTACAGCATCAATGCAGCAAATCCGGGATCAAATCCGCTGATTACGATCAAGAACACTCCAACGGAGTCTCCGTCATCAGTCGAACTCCCCGAATCCGGCAGCACCGGCACGAAGATTTATTATGTTTTCGGCGGCATACTGCTGATGCTCGCGGCAGCCGGATACACCTACTCAAAGCGCCGGAGGTGGTCAGATGAATAGACACCGGACGAATTCGGCGCCAACCCAAAGACCACAAAAGCGCAAATCAAAAAGAAGAATCAGAAGCCCAGTTCGTGGCGAGGGGCGTGAGGCAGAGGAAACTGCCTGACTCCCCAACCCCGGACATAACGACAAATTTGATTGATAAAGGAGAATTTATTATGAAAAAGACAAGAAGAATCGCAGCGATGATCGCTGCCCTGGCAATGACAGCAACGATGGCAGTGCCGAGCGTTATGATGAGTGCGAGTGCGGCGAATGTTCCAGTTTCTGTTGTAAAAGATGGCTCTATGGCAAATGATGTGACAACTGTGACACCTGACAAGGATAATGCAACACATAAGTACCAAGCGTATCAGATATTAACGGGTACTTGGACGCTGAAATCCGGTAAAGCAGAAAGCTCTACGGATGATGCTGACTATGAGCTGAAGGTAACTGGCTTGGGTACTGCCGCAAATACACTTTTGACTAATTCAGCTTTCCGTGCATACAAGGTTGATGATGATTTTGGGCAGTCGATTGGTGATGTTATTGATGCACTTGGTGCATCTCCGACAGATGCGCAGAAAGCATCTGCTCTTGCTCAGTTTTTGACAGATGTCGGAGATGGTACAGCTAAGGCAGAGGAACTCGCAGAGATTATGGGTACAGCACTGGCATCTACTGACGGTACTGATATTTCAAATGGTGCTGATCTTGCAGAAGGTTATTATCTCATTACTGATTCATATACTCCTAATGCTGATTCGCCTAACAATGAAAAACCTGATGCAGTTTCCAAGTTTATCCTCAAGGTTAATGGCACAAAGGATGCAAATGGCATTAAGATTGTTCCGAAGAAGTCTTACCCTGAGGTTATTAAGAAGGTTCAGGAGAATGCAAAGACAACTACTGATTATACTGGTACCAAGACCGCTCTTCAGACCGCTGTTCAGAATGAGTCGAAGTGGAATGATGTAGCCGACTATTGCATTGGCAGTAATGTTCCGTTCCAGCTTTATGGTTCTATGCCTGAGACACTCGCTGACTATGATGCATACTACTATCTGTTTACTGATACACTTTCCAATAAGTTTGACCAGCCTCAGAGTGTTACAGTAAAGGTTGGCACAAATGATGCTATGACATTTACTTGGAATAGTACAACAAGTAAGTACGAACTTGCATCGGGTTATTTAACGGAAAATACTACTGCAATTGCTGCGGTAACGCACACTGAACTGATTGCAACATCTACGTTTATGACACAAATTAATGATGCTCTTTCCACGGTTGATGGCTGGGATTCTATGACTGATCAAGGGAAGTTAGAGTATGTACAGACTAACTGGAACACCCTCACGGCAGAAGGCGGAGCACTGGTTGCACAGGGCTACACATCAGATAAGAACGTGAGTGATTATATTAAGTCGAAAACTGTCATTGATACTCCTGCTGTGCCTGTAAGAGCTGAGGATAAGGGTACTGACGGTAACTGCCGTGTGGCATGGGATTCAACTAATGGTAAGCTGACTGTTTCCTTTGAGAACATCAAGGCTTATGCAAATGTTGATAAGGACACGATTGTTACAGTTAATTACTTGGCAAAGCTGAATGCTACTGCTGTTATCGGTCTCTCCGGTCAGGAGAACAAGGTTGACCTTACTTATTCCAACAATCCTAACACTGAATACAAGCCTGTTACCAACGATGACCAGCCAAATGCACCTACTGATGAGCAGGGTACTGATACTACACCGGAAGATAAGGTTGTTGTGTTCACCTACGAGGCTGACGTTAACAAGATTGATGCTGATACCAAGGTTAATCTTGCAGGTGCTGAGTTCCAGCTGAAGAGCGGCTCTACGGCTATCAAGTTCATTGACAATGGTAACGGCACTTATACAGTTGCGGATCAGACTTTGACAGCTGGTGTTACTACTACACTGAAATCCGATGCAAATGGTCTGTTCAAGCTCATCGGTCTGGATGACGGTACATACACGCTCACTGAGACCAAGGCTCCGGATGGATATCCTACTCCTACAGGGACAGCGGCTGACTTTACGCTTGAGCTGACTGCAACCACCGAAAACGATCAGAACTGGTCTGGTACTCCTTCTGATGCACTGAAAGCGATTGCCGGTGAACTTGCTTCTGAAGATATGGCTGTTCTTAATGCAGGAACAGTAAATAGTAATACTCGTGGTGCAAATGGCGGTGTCTCTGGCACAATCCAGAACAGCAAGAGTACCACCCTCCCCAGCACCGGCGGCATGGGCACCAAGCTGTTCATCGCAGGCGGCGGCCTGACTGCGGTTCTGGCAGGTGTGTATCTGGTTTCCAAGAAGCGCACAAAGGAAGAGGACGCTCAGTAATTGCTTCGTTCGCAGAGCTGAAACAGAAGCGCTGAGAACGATCATGCAAAAGAACAGAAACACTTTGTAAACTGAAAACCTGCGCCTCCGTGGGGATGCCCTGCGGAGGCGGTCAGGGAGAAATCCACAAGGAGAAGCCATGAAAAAGAAACGCGATATCATAATGACTTTGGCTTTCGGCTTCATTTTCCTTGCGGGTCTCTCCGTGATGCTTTATCCCACTTTTTCAAACTGGTGGAATCAGCGCCACCAGACCAGAGCCGTGGCGAGCTACAAAGAAGAGGTTGCCCAAATGGACAACAGCGAAACCGAAAGAATCCTTGCCGAAGCGCACGACTATAACCAGAAGCTCTCAAAGCTCTATGCACCGTTCAACAATTTCAATGATATTCCCGGCTATGATGATATTCTGAACATCTCCGGCACGGGCATCATGGGCTATGTGTCTATTCCGAGTATCAATGTCGAGCTGCCGATTTATCACGGTACAAGCGAGGGCGTTTTGCAGATCGCCAGCGGACATATTCAGGGTTCGAGTCTCCCGGTCGGCGGCGCATCTACACACGCGGTCATTTCCGGACACAGAGGACTGCCGTCAGCACGGCTTTTCACCGATTTAGACCAGATCGTCGAGGGCGATATTTTCACGATCAATGTGCTGAATGAGGTCTATACCTACGAGGTCGAGCGGATTCTGATTATTCTGCCGAATGAGACCGACAAGCTGGCGATCTTTCCCGGCGAGGATATTGTTACGCTCATGACCTGTACGCCGTATGGTGTGAACAGTCACAGACTGCTGATCAGAGGGCACAGGATAGCTACAATTTACGACAAGAAAATCAAGGTCGGCGCTGATGCCTTGCAGATTGATTCGATGAAGGTCATTCCTGTGGTGTTCGTGCCGCTGCTGGTGCTGATGATAGTATATTGGAGAATCACAGCCAAGCGCGGGCGAATCCGTATCACCGTTGACACGATTCATAATCTTCCGAAAAAGCCGGAATAATCAGGACAGTTGACAAACTGCCGATCATGTATTATAATAATGTAAAAGGAGGGCGAAGGCATGAGTAACGCACTTCATAGTACAAGCAAATCAAAACTGCACAGGATTTCTGCCCTCTTCCTGGCGGCAGCGCTGGTTCTCTGCTGTATGGCCGGTATTCTGCCGGCATCTGCGGAGGAGACGACGGGTTCCATGACGCTGCGGTGTGTCAAGGACGAGGATGTCGTTGTGAATATGCACTGGCAGCTTTATCGCGTCGGTCACAGAGCGGACAGCGACTTTGTGTTCGAGGGCGATTTTGCAGATTACCGTGTGACACTCGGCGATCGGACAAAGTCCATGCTGGAATGGGATGCGGAGACAGTCGCATCTGTCGGTGAGGCACTGAAACGCAAGACAATCGCGGACGGGATCGGGAAACGGGATGAAGGCTACACGAACAGTTCCGGTGCCGTGACTTTTGACGGTCTGGAGAAAGGTTTGTATCTCGTCTGGGGCGATATTCTGGTCGTTGAGAATAAGACCTATATTCCGTCCGCTGTTTTCTTTGAGATGGACGGAGAAACAGCAGACATTCTGAATGCCTACCCGAAGATCATTTGCCGGACGCTCAGTGACAGCGATGAACGGTATTCTGTTCGCAAGGTGTGGGAGAATGACGAGAATCAGCCGCAGAACAGAGCGGTATCAATCACAGTTGAGCGGTATCGTGACAACCGGTATTTTGACGAAATCGAACTGAACGAGGAGAATGACTGGACATATTATTGGGATGATACGGATAATCATATCTGGTTTGTCTATGAAAAGGTTATTCCGGAGAATTACACGGTAGCTTACAAGGAAAACCATACGCAGTTTCTGATTGTCAACACCTATGAGGGCGATACGGCCGAAACAACGACGACCGCAACTGTAACAGAAACGACCGTAGGTACATCCGGTACAACTACTGTTACCACAAAGACCACGACCGTTCCGCCGCCTTCTACAACAACAGACAAGGCGCCGCAGACCGGACAATTATGGTGGCCGGTTCCGGCATTGGCGGCAGGCGGACTGCTGTGCATTGGCGTTGGTTTGACGCTCAGAAAGAGGGACGATGAAGAGTAAACTGAAAGCGGCAAGGATTGCCTGCTTTACATTGGGAACGGCGCTGCTTTTGACGGCGCTGTTTCTTGTTATACACAATGTAAATGAGGACAGGCAAAGCGGGGTGCAGGCGAAAAGGATACTGCGCACGCTGAAAGATGAGATTCCGGAGTATACAGAGCCTGCGGCAACCATGCCGGCCGCAGAAGAGTATGATCTCTTTGCAGAGTATGAAGAGGAACCGGAGCAGTCTCAGGCATTGGAAACGATAACTCTGGACGGAGATGTTTATATCGGCTATATCAGCATTCCGGAGATTGGCATTGAACTGCCGGTGCTGGCTGACTGGAGCTATCCGAATCTGAAAATTGCGCCTTGCCGGTATGTGGGCGGCATTGATACAGATGACCTCATCATCTGCGCCCACAACTACAACACGCATTTCGGCAGAATCGGGACGCTTCACACGGATTCTGAAATCATTTTCACAGAGGTGACCGGGCAAGAGCATCGGTACAGTGTGGTCAATATTGAGCAGTTACCGGGTACAGCCGTCGAGGACATCAAATTCGGCAATGCAGATGACTGGGATCTGACCTTGTTCACCTGTACGCTTGGCGGCCAAAGCAGAGTGACGGTTCGGGCGGTCAGGCTGGAAGAGTAGATCTTATCAAGTGGAAAGACAAGGTGAGAGCGTGAAAAAGAGCATTGTTTTATTTGCAGCATCACTGTGTGCGGCGGTTCTGTCATCGTGTGCGAACATCTCTGAAAACGCCATGAAGCCGATGCTTGACCTCGACTGGTTTACCTCCTATGAAGATGCGAAAGAGAACATGGACGGCTATACGCTGCTTTCTGAGCGCGAGAGTGAGGGGACGGTCACGCAGCTTATGCAGGACTACGAAGATGTGGCGCTGTTTGAGTATAACTGCGATCTGACGCTGTGTTTCACAGATTCGGGCTTGATCGGGTTCAATTATCACGATATCGACCGCAATCAGAATTACAGAGATTGGTACAGCACACTGGAATCGACCTATGGTTTGCCAACAGAGGAAAGCGGCGGCATGGCATCGTGGTACAACAATCCGGCAGGCAAGGACACGGCCATTTATCTGTTCAATCTGGAAGAGGGCGTGCAGGTGTCTATCTATGCGACTGCGGATTCACCGGATAAAAGCTACGATAGAAAGGGCGATATATATATTCCCACGCCGGAAATCCGGACTCCTGTCGTGCCTGTGGAAACGGTCACTTCCGCCAATCAAGCGAATGATAAGAATGCCGATGACAAAGCGGCAGATGAAAACGGAAATGCGGCAGTCACAACCAGAGTTTACCGTGCGGGCGAAGCAAATGTGATCGGCACTGATCCGGTCGGAAATTATATCGTTGCCGTGACAGACCCGGTCGGAGAAGCTGTGACTGATAAAGCCGGAGAGACGGTGACAACGATTATACCTGCTGAGACATCTGCTGCAAACAAGGATGGCGACCCTTTGCGCAAAGAATCTGCGAAATCTACTTCTAAAAGCGGAACGACTGCGACAACTACTACAGTGACTGCGGATCGTTCAAACAATGCAAAGACAACTGAACCGCCTGTTGATCATACAAAGTCATTCCTGCTGAACGGACTGTCGTTCTACGAAAGCCCGTCAACTGAACGCAGCAAAATGAGCAGATATACACAGCTTTACGAGTACCGTACGGCAGAGCCGGGACAGCCGTGGGAACTGATTATGGAGTACGAGAATGTGCCGTATGAGGGAAAGAACTGTGACGGCGTTCTGTGCTTTACGAGCCTTGGACTTGTGGGCGTGAACTATTTTGACAGCAACCCAAGCGACTATAGCTACTGGGTGAAGACATTGACCGGAATCTACGGAAGTCCTGACGAAAAGCAGGGTGATTATGCGGCATGGAGCAGTTCACCGGCGGGCAAAGGTACGATGATCTATGTGTTTGCATTGGAGGACGGCGTGCAGATTTCGTTCTTTGCGGATGATGCCGGCTCTGAGCTTTCGTGAGCGCGGAATTCTGTGATATCCGGTAATCAAATCAAAATATATGCTGAAAGCATTGACATCTTTTTTGCTCTGTGCTATAATACAGTAAACATATAAGTACAATATGCTTATATGTCGGAAAACAGGCTTGCATTTCTGTCGGAATCGTGGTATAATACTTTCAGCGATTCTGATAAGGAGGTCTGATGGATGCAAACGCTCCAGCGTGTAGCCTGCATCAATGATATTTCGGGATTCGGACGCTGCTCCCTGACAACAGTGCTTCCGGTGCTGTCGGTCATGGGGATACAGGCTTGTCCGGTGCCGACTGCTGTGCTTTCCAAGCATACCGGCTTTCCGCAGCATACCTTTACCGATCTGACAGACACACTGCCGGCTTATTTCGAGAGCTGGTCGGATCTGCCGTTTGACTGGATTTATGCGGGCTTTCTCGGCTCACTCGGTCAGATCCGTATGGTACGGCAGTTTTTTGAGATGCAGAAAAAGCTGAATCCGCAGTGCAGGATTCTGCTCGATCCGGTCATGGGAGATGACGGCAGACGATACAGCACCTATACCGAGGAGCTTTGTGATGCGGTGCGGGAGCTTGTCTCAGATGCGGATATTATTACGCCGAATATTACGGAGGCCTGCATTCTTACCGGCACCGAATACCGCGGCGAATGTTTGTGTCATGATGAGTCGGCGGCGCTGGCGGATGCACTGAAAAAGCTCGGCTGCAGGGATATTGTGATCACGGGTATCGTGCAGGATGATACGATCGGCAACCTGACCGATACCGGCGGAAAAATGCATTTTTCCTCTGTCCACCGGACTGAATGTCTGTTTTCCGGCACAGGTGATTTGTTTGCATCTGTGCTGTGCGGTGCGCTCGTGCGCGGCTGTCCGCTTCAGGAGGCGGCGCAGAAAGCGGGCGACTTCCTTTCTGCGGTTACGCAGGAGACGCTGCGGCGGAATACTCCGGTAGAGGAGGGCGTCCTCTTTGAGCCGCTGCTCTGGAGGTTAGGAGAGATGTTCAATGAAGCATGAGAATGAGAAGCTGCTGAATATGGTCAAAGCAGGCGTATTTGCTGCGATGACCGCATTGCTGACTGCAACGCTTCATATTCCGGTCGGAAACGGTTACATCCACTGCGGCGACGCGGTGATCTTTCTTGCGGCGGCGATGCTGCCCCTGCCCTATGCGGTCGGTGCATCGGCAGTCGGCGGAATGCTGGCGGATGTGCTTTCCGGCTATCCGGTCTATGCGCTGCCGACATTCATCATCAAGGGACTGCTCGCAGCGGCATTTGCACTGATCGGCGGAAAAGGACTGCTCGACAAACGCCGCATTCCCGCACTGATTGTCTGTGCCGTGATCTCTGTGATCGGTTACTGGATCACGGCAGTGATTCTGTACGGCGGCTGGAAGGCACAGTTCCTCGGGACGGTTCCCGGCAACTGCATTCAGGCGGCAGGCTCGTCGATCGTTTACGCGGTCGCTGCAGCGGCGCTGCACAGACTGCGCCGTTCCGATCCGAATATACCTGCATAAAAGTGATGCGTCCGGAAGAATGCAAATGCAACCAAGCCGAGGTACCAACCTCAGCTCAGGTTTCTTGTATGTTTCGGAAGCTGAATCCCCCTATGTCAACACAATGTTCACAGAAGATCTTATATTTGTAACGGACAGAAAGCGCTGAGCAGGAAACTGTACCAAATGATTTATGAACAAACAAAACGAGCCTGTACGCATGTATAGGCTCGTTTTTGGTGTATCATATCATAGTAAACGCCAACCACGCCCAGCCCTCCACAGAAGAATCATAATGGGGTATAATGGTTCCAAAAGGGTCTAACCCGGAGGAGTTGAAGAAATGGCTACGATCAGAGAAGTAAAGAAAGAACTGAGACATCGTGAATGGGCAGAAGAAATCGAAGTCTGGCAGTCATGTGAGTGCCGGAAAGCCCAGCCTATTCCGGTCACCTTCGGGTTCCTCTATAGGCTGGGCTTCCAAAATATGGTGCTTCATTTTTTTGGAAGGAATCTGTCACCTATCATTGACATTCCTACACAAGCCAGATATGAAATTTGTTTGAATCCATTGCACTTTTCGTGATAATATGGTATAATAGAAATCAGTGCCCGAACCATGCCGCGGCGGATATGCCCGATCCGCTGCGGACAACAGAAGGAGTAATACAAACATGAGTCAGAATTTACTGTTTTCGGCGAAGGAGGCCTCTGCACTCTCGCAGCAGATTCTGCATGAGGTGCAGAGCGTTGTCGTCGGAAAGGATATGATTATACTGAAAGTGCTGCTGGCGATGCTAGCCCGCGGTCATGTTCTGCTGGAAGATATGCCCGGTGTCGGCAAGACCACGCTTGCCCTTGCTTTTGCCCGCACGCTCGATCTAGACTATCACCGCATCCAGTTCACACCGGATGTCCTGCCCAGCGATGTCACCGGCTTCTCGGTCTATCGCAAGGATTCCGGCAAGATGGAGTTTCAGAAGGGCGCGGCATTCTGCAATCTGCTGCTCGCGGACGAGATCAACCGTACATCACCGAAAACGCAGTCCGCGCTTTTGCAGCTGATGGAGGAATCCGCCGTCACGGTGGACGGCACGACCTATACGCTCCCCGAACCCTACTGTGTCCTTGCAACACAGAATCCGACCGGCTCCGTCGGTACGCAGATGCTTCCGGAATCGCAGCTCGACCGCTTCATGCTCCGGCTGCACATGGGATATCCGGATCTTGAGAGCGAGGTACAGATCATGCAGGCGCGCAGCAATGAGAATCCGCTGGACAAATTGCAGCCGGTCATCACGCAGGACGAGCTTCTCAGGTTACAGGATACGGCGGCAGAGGTCTATGTGGATAAGGCGATTCTGCGCTATATTGCAGAGCTTTCCGCTGCAACGCGCAATCATCCGATGGTCAAGCTCGGTGTCAGTCCGCGCGGTTCGCTTGCGCTGTGCAGCGCTGCCCGTGCGACGGCGCTTGTGCGCGGCAGGGATTTTGTCACGCCGGATGATATCCGCGTGATTGTCGTCGAGGCATTTGCACACCGGATGCTGCTCAGTGCCCGTGCCCGCACGGAGAATGTCACGGCAGAGCAGGTGATCGGCGAGATCCTTGAACATACACCGGTGCCGCGTCTGAGAAGGGCGCAGGTATGAAGCGTGCAAAGCTGCTGTATGCGGTGCTGCTGGTCATTCTGATTCTCTTTTTCATCCTCTATCGCGGAAGGCTTTCGCTGGAGCTGCTGATCTTTGCACTGATCTTTCCGATCCCGCTCTGGATCAGTGTCATCATACTGAAGCGTTCGCTGAAGGTCGGGCTGTATCACAGCCGCGGGCCGGTCATGAAGGGCAAGGTCTTTCAGTGGATCCTGCAAATCTCGAACCGCAGCATTTTTTCCTGTGCGAATGCACAGGTCACGGTCGAATACCGCAACAGTCTTTCCGGCGATCCGGAGGAGATCACCTATGTCGTGCCGATCGCGGCGCATGATACCGAGCGTGTCCGGCTGATCTTTCACACGATCACCTGCGGCGTGATGTATTTCCGCGTGACAAAGCTGGTCGTGTTCGATGCACTGCGCCTGTTTCACCGGACGATCCGGCTGAATCTGGAGGATGCAGTTGTCGTCATGCCGGAGCCGGCGGTGATGCTGCCGGAGGAATGGCCGCCTGTCCCGCAGCCCGATTCCGATTCCTCGGAATACTCCAAGACGCAGCAGGGTGATGATCCCTCTGAGATCTTCGATATGCATATCTACCGCGAGGGCGATCTGATCTCGCGGATCCACTGGAAGCTCAGCTCCAAGCTGGATAATCTTATGGTCAAGGAATACAGCCTGCCGCTTTCGTCGGGCTGTCTGCTGATGGCGGATTACCGTCATGTCAGTGAAAAGCCGGCATCTGCGCTGCGCGTGGATACGATGCTTTCGGCATTCTTCTCCGCAGCCGCACAGCTTTCGGAGCAGGGGCTCGGATTTTCGGTCGCCGGCTATCACAAGGAGCATGGCTTTACCGAGTCGGAGCGCTTCACGACGCTTGAGGATGCCGTGCATTGGCTGCGCCATATCGTCAAGGAGCCGCCGGCCGTCCCCGATGAACGCCCTGCGCTGCTCTCCGCAGAGGACGAGCTTCTGAGCGGCAGCGGTGCCTATGAGCGCATTCTGCTCTTTACGCCGCAGCTTGACAGAGAGCTGACCGAGCTGCTGATCTCTGCACCGAATCCGGAGCGGATCACGGTCTTTTTCGTGGTCGCACCGAAGGATGAAAATGTGCCGTCCGAGAATGCGTATGCATTCCGGTGCATTCCGGTCTTGCTGCAAAAGCCGGTGCATCCGAATGTCAATCCCGTCAAGATGCCGGAGCCGGATTTCGAGACGGAAGTGCTGGAACGCGGAGGTGCGGTGATATGAGTATGATGAGACCGCCGCTGCCCCCGCCGTATCATCCGCCGCACAACCGGCTTCTTGTGCAGGACGGGATGCAGGTTTCGACGAAGGAGCGTCCGCTGATCTTCGACAAGGTCATCCGGCTGCTGATCGCACTCTGCGGCAGCATCGGTACACTGGTCGTCATGCGCGGATTCTTCGATTTCAATGTGAATCTGAAGCCAATCATTGCCGGTATCATCGCCGTGACCGTCATCATGCGCACGGCGCGTGCCGTATCCGCGAAGGCGGGATTCTTTATGATCCTGTCATCGTTTGCGGCGATCCCGCTGCTGCTGCTGAGATACCGTGAGGCGGCGGTTGTCGGCGCGGGCGCAATCTATCACATCATGCGGAAAACGATTCTCTGGCAGAATACTTTTCCGGAGACTCCGCCGGTGTATGCCGGCACATGGGACGAGAACAAGTGTATCTGGTTCGTATTTGTGCTGGTCGCGGCGGCGCTTGTGGCACTGCTGGAATATTCCGATGTGCTGCTGACGCATACGCAGTCGAGCCGCAGCGGATTTTGGATCCGGTTCCTGGTGACATTTCCGTTTCTGGAATGCGGCCTGTATTTCGGTCTGGAGACGAGCAGTATCGCCGTCTTTATGATGGTATTTTTCTGGATCGGTTCGCTGGCGATCGGCCGGAAGCACGCGCCGCATAAGGTCGAATCGAAGCAGGGGGATTTCGCTGCATTGCAGGCGCAGTTCTCCGCACAGAATGAGAAACGCTTCGGAACACATGAGGCGGCTGCTGCATTCATGCTTGCGGCGGCACTCGCGATCATGGGAGGCACGCTCTTTTCCACATCGCGCTATGTTCGCAGTGAGGAGATCGACAGGCGCCGCGATTCGATCGTCAACTGGTACCGGAGCATCACGATCGAGGATATCGCCGGATTCTTTGAATCGCTGCCGGATATCTTCGAGGGCAATGTGATCTCCGATGAAGTCGATCTGATGAAAAACAGCGATCTGCACTTCGACGGCAGACCGGTTCTGCATATGGAGATCGGCGGTGCGGCAGCGCCGGATGATTACTATATGCGGGGTGTTGTTCGCTCGGAGTACACCGGCAGAGGCTGGGCGACACCGAACGGCTTTTACCGTCGGCATCAGCGGCTCTTCCGCCGTCTGACAAAGGCAAACCGGATGCCGCAGACAATCTTCCATTCCGACCACGCAGATGAGCTGCGCATCGCAGACGGCAAATTCCCGGTCGTGCGGTGCAGAGTGCAGGCGCTGAATTTCGAGAATGTCAACTATCTGCCGTATCAGTATGTGGCCGAGGCCGGAACCAAATTCCGGTATGATACGGAATCGCAGCTGGAAAATCAGCAGGAATATTCCTACTGGCTGCTGAACAATGCACCGGTCAACTGGCGGATGTTTACGGAAAACCAGAGACCTTCGCCGGATCCGCTGATCGAGGAATATGAGGGCATGGCCGATGAGCAGTATGTCAAGCTGCCGAATACCGAGGCGATTGAGCGGATCAGGAATCTGTTCGCGCCGTATCAGTCGTCGCTTTCGGGGATGCCGCTCGATCAGCAGCTGAATGCGATCCGCGATTTCATCTGGGAGCGTGCGGAATACACCATGCAGCCCGGTGCGCAGCCTGCGGATCAGGATTTTGTCGAATATTTCCTCACACAGGGGCATCGCGGCTACTGTGCGCATTATGCTTCGGCGGCTGTCGTGCTGTGCCGGATCTGCGGCATTCCTGCGCGCTACTGTCAGGGCTATGTGCTGACGACGAATGATTTCATCACGGGCAAAAAGGACGAGGGCTACGATGTCTATATCCCCGATGACCGTGCACACGCCTGGGCAGAGATCTATGTCAAGGGCTACGGCTGGATCCCGTTTGAATTCACCGAGACCGTCATGGAGTCGTGGCATAGACCGATTGAGACGACCGCACCGGTCGTTTCGGAGGTGCAGCCGGAGACTACCACGACTGCTGTTCCGGTACCGGCTGCGGAGACAACTGCACCGCAGTCGCAGACACAGCCGCAGACCACCACGACCGCGCCCGGTGCAGTGCCGGAGAACAACGGCGGTTTGTCACCGGAAACGGTGTCGAAGATCCTGCATATTGTCCTGACGATTCTCGGCATCGCGGCTGTCATCTTCCTTTACTGGCTGCTGCACCGTCTCATTACGGAGCGGCGTGACAAAGCGATGCATGACAAGGATCCGAATAAGGCGGCGCTTGCGTCGTATGAATTTATCGTGCATCTGCTGCGCATTTACGGCATTGAGCAGAAGCAGCTCGGCCATATCGAATATGCGGAAATGGCAGAGGAGCAATGCACATTGCTGCCGCCGGGCAGAATCCTCCGTGCCGTCGAGATACAGGAGACGGCGGTATTCAGCCGGAGCGGTATCGCGGCTGCCGATGCAAAGACCATTCGCAAAACTGCGGAGCAGCTTGCTGCGGAAATGTACCGCAAAGCAAAGCCGCTGCGGAAGCTCTGGCTGCGCTGGGGCAGGCATATCGTGAAATAATGCAGTGCGGGTGCGGATGACCGTGCCCGCATCGCTATACCGTCATTTGCCGGAAAAGGAGAGAATCAGTGAAATATACGGCCTTTCTGCATATTGCAGGACTGTTGAATCAAAAGCTGCAAATCACGCCGCTGCTGTTCGGTTCGCTCGGACTGGAGCGGCGGCTCGGCGCAGGACTTGATCCCGATGACATTGATATTCTTGTGCCGGAAATCTATCTGGATGCGGAATGGAATCGGCTCGAAGCGCTGATGCAGTCTGACGGCTGGCGGCTTGAAAATACGCAGGAGCATGAATTTGAAAAGGACGGCATTCACGCGGCATTTGCATCGCTCGAAGATCTCCGTCCGTTCGCGGGTGTGGATATTGGACGCATCCCCGAAGCGGAAGATCAGGGCGTGCGGTATCTGCTCTTAGATCTGCCGGACTATCTGAAGGTCTACCGCGCATCGGAAAAGGACGGTTACCGGAAAAATGTCCGGCAGAAGCAGGATCGGCAGAAGATCCGCATGATCGAAAAAGCAATGCAACAAACGGAGCTGCTGCGCATTCCGAATATCCCGCTGCCGCTGGATTATACGGATGCGATGCTGCGGAAACAGGCGGCAAAGCGGCTGCATATCCGGCCGCAGGATATCAGGGATATCAGGCTCATTCGGCGGGCGGCCGATGCGCGGCGAGATGTGCATTTCATCGTGACAGCGGATGTTTCGGCGGACAATGCGCAGGCGATCCTGAGAAAGCTGCCCGCGAATGCCGGAATCCGGATCGAAAAGCCGTTTGTCATGCCGATGTATCAGAAAACAGTTTTTCAGCACCGTCCCGTCGTGATCGGCGCGGGGCCTGCGGGATTGTTTGCCGCATGGGTACTCGCGCAGGCGGGTGCGGAGCCGATCCTGCTGGAGCGCGGCAAGCCCGCAGACGAGCGGATCCGTGATGTGCAGCATTATTATGCGACCGGTCAGCTCGATCCGGAATCGAATGTGCAGTTCGGGGAGGGCGGCGCCGGAACATTTTCAGACGGCAAGCTCAATACCGGCACGAAAAGTCCGCAGATCCGTCAGGTCTTGCAGATCTTTGCGGAATGCGGTGCGCCGGAGGAAATACTCTGGCAGGCAAAGCCGCATATCGGTACGGACAAGCTCACGGAATGCATTCCGGCACTGCGCAGGCGCATTGAACAGGCAGGCGGAACCGTTCTGTTCCATGCAAAATGCACCGGCCTTACAGTTGCGGACGGCAGGCTGGTCTCCGTGGAATATCTGCACGAAAATACGCAGAAATCGCTGCGCACCGATCACGCGGTTCTCGCGGTCGGACACAGCGCCCGCGATGTGTTTGCTTGGCTGAATGCAATGGGCTTGCCGATGGAGCAGAAGGCGTTTTCACTCGGCGTGCGCATTGAGCACCGGCAGGCGGATATTGACCGCTTCTGCTGGGGCGATGCGGCGGGACATCCCGCGCTCGGTGCGGCAAGCTATAAGCTCGCGGCGCATACGGCAGAGGGACGCGGCGTGTATTCGTTCTGTATGTGTCCGGGCGGCGTCGTGCAGGCGGCTGCATCCGAGCCGGAAACGGTCGTCACGAACGGCATGAGCAATTTTGCGCGGAATGCCGAAAATGCAAACAGTGCGCTGCTGGTCGGGATCACGCCGGCGGATTTCGGATCGGACGATATTCTCGCGGGCGCGGCATTGCAGCAGAAGATCGAGCGGGCAGCGTTTCTCGCCGGCGGCGGAACGGGCAAGGCGCCGGTCACGCTGCTTGTGGATTTCCTGAAAGGGCAGCAGTCTGCGGCGCTCGGAAATGTGCAGCCAAGCTATCCGCTGGGAACGGTTTTTGCGCGGCCGGAGAGCTGTCTGCCGGAGTTTGTCTGCCGGTCGCTGCGGCAGGGAATCCCGCTGCTGGAGCGGCAGCTGCACGGATTTTTGCAGCCGGATGCGGTGCTGACAGCGCCGGAAACGCGCAGCTCTTCGCCGGTGCGCATCCTGCGGGATCCGGCGACATTGCAGGCGGTGACTGCTGCCGGACTGTATCCCTGCGGGGAGGGCGCGGGATATGCAGGCGGCATTGTCTCGGCAGCGGCAGACGGCATTCGCTGTGCGGAGGCCATTCTTGCTGAGCGGTAGAATGCGCGGATTCATAAAATCTTCAGGTTTCAGGGCTTGCATCTTTGTGCCGGAGCGTGTATAATAATTGTATTGATGTACCAATTAAATCTTGAAGAATAGATGCGCAGGATTTTTGTCGTGAGACAAGGCAGAAAGCCGCCGCCTTGCTGACGCAAGGCAAGGATTTCTAACGCAGTATCACGGCAAAAAGACAAGCAGATATCTTCAAGAGATAGTTGGGACATCAATAGAATGATGGGGGAGCCCGTCAGGTAAGAGAATGTCAAAAAAGGGGCTGTTGAAATGGAGACCATTCTGATCTGCGATGATGAAAAGGATATTGTATCCGCATTGAATATCTATCTGCGCGCCGAGGGCTGGCAGACGGTCTGCGCCTATTCCGGCAAAGAGGCGATCGAGATCGCACGGACGCAGACAGTACATCTGATCCTCATGGATATCATGATGCCGGAGATTGACGGCATCACCGCTATGACCGAAATCCGCAAGACCAGCAATGTGCCGGTGATCCTGCTGACTGCGAAATCCGAGGATTCGGACAAGATCCTCGGCCTGAATGTCGGCGCGGATGACTACATCACAAAGCCGTTTTCGCCGGCGGAGGTCGTGGCGCGTGTGCGGTCACAGCTCCGGCGTTATCTGCGGCTCGGCGCTGCGGAATCCGACGATCCGAATGTGCTGACGGTCGGCAGCATCTCGCTCGATATGAAAGCGCGTTCTGCATCGCTGGACGGCGTTCCTGTCCCGCTGACACCGATCGAATACGAGATTCTTTCGCTGCTGATGCACAATGTCGGCACGGTCTTCCCGCCCCGTGAGATCTATCAGGCAGTCTGGAAGGCAAACCCGATCGGCTCGGAAAATACGGTCGCGGTACATATCCGGCATCTGCGCGAAAAGCTGGAGATCAATCCGCAGGAGCCGCGGCAGATCAAGGTCGTCTGGGGACAGGGCTATAAGCTCGAAAAGCCCTGAGCGCTATCATTCCATCTCTGAGGGGAGAACCGCGAATGCAATCCGAAAAACTCAAAATAAGCCTTCAGCGCGCGGGAACGGCTGCTGCATCTATCATATTTTTATGGGGCTTCGGCATTACGCTGCTGGTCGTCATTCTGAATTTCGGCATTGGCTTTACGGATAACAATGCCGATTTCCGTTCGGCATTTGTCAGTATGACCGAAAGCAATGAGAGCAAAATGCTCGACAACTATATGCAGCTTGTCCTGCATCAGCGTTATCTGGAGGAGACCGGCGAGGCATCACCGGACAGCGTCGGTGCTGCGCAGAATCTGCATACCTACGAAATGCACTTTGATCCGCAGAATACGAATTTCCGCTTTGCCGTGACCGATCCGGACGGCAGGCTGCTGCTGACGAACGATCCGCTTTACGGTACCGATCAGCAGCTGCTCGCCACGAATGTCCGCACGGCGACGATGGAGCTGGATACCCGCGGCTACCAGAATCAGAAGCATTTCGACGATCCGATCAACGATTTCGAGCGCATTGTTTACGGCGATAACTCGCAGTATCTTGATTCGCCGAATGACTATCAGCTCTGGTATTTTGCGGATCTGAAGATCGACGCGGCGTATCACGACGGACTGGATGTCATCGGATACGGCGGCGAATACACGGATTATATGTTCTTCGATACCGAAGCGGAGGCGGAGAGCTTTGATTACGAGAAGGCCTACGGCCCGCACTGTGAATGGAAAATCGCCGCCGAGACCGCGCAGTCTGCGGCGCATGATGAGGATATCAGCCATTCGGTCGTTGTCGAGGTGACGGCCTATACGATCTCGAATGCGGAAACGATCTCGCTGGAGGATTACTACCGCCGCAAGAGCGAGGGGCAGGAGATCTATGCCGCAGATGAAGCGCTGGAAAAGCAGCTCATGAGCGGGCTGGATATCACGATCCGCGGTCAGCGTCATGAGACAGCGGCCTGCTATGTCCGCACCTATCTGCCGGTCAATATGCCGATCGAGGATGCGATCAGCAATAACTATGCGATCTATGCGTTTCTGTTTCAGCATTCGGAATGGGCAGTTATTCTGATGTTCGTGCTGATGATCCTGACGGTC
Source organism: uncultured Ruminococcus sp. (assembly GCA_946621745.1). GTDB lineage: Bacteria > Bacillota > Clostridia > Oscillospirales > Ruminococcaceae > Firm-04. The sequence continues at coordinate 3,895 of CAMOOV010000008.1, read as the reverse complement.
GTTTCGGCGATTGCGATGTGTTCGGTCGCGGGACAGGACGGGAGCGGCCATGTGCAGCTTTCGCGGATTCATACACTGCCGTATGAATTCTTCTGGATTCTGCCGCCGCTTTCGATTGCCGCATCACTGATCCTGCTGCGCTATCTTGTGAATGAGGGCACGCCCTACCGCATGATCGCGATCTTCTGCATCGGCATGATCTTTTGCATTTCGTCAGTCTTTATGCTCTGGCTCTATACGACCGCCGTCCGGACAAAGGCCGGATCCTTCTGGGGGAGCTTCGGCATCATCCGTATTTTCGGATTCCTGTTCGGACTGCTGCGCAGCCGCTTCTGGGCAACTGCTTCGATGCTCCTGATCCTCGGCGGACTGCTGTTTTTCAATGCGGCACTGCTCTTTCTGCCGCGGGAATGCGTTGCTGTCGCAGTTGTGCTGGACGGGCTCGCCCTGCTCTTTGCAGCCTACTGCATCTATTCCTATTTCGAGCTGCACCGTCATGTCCGGCAAATGGAGACCGGCGATTTCTCACCGCAGACACATCCTGTGAAGCTGCGTGCGGATTTCGCGGATTTTGACGGCTCGCTGAATGACATCACCGGCAAGGTCGCTGAGATTGTTGCGCAGCAGACAAAGGCGGAGCATCTGCGGACAGAGCTGATTACAAATGTTTCCCATGATCTGAAAACGCCGCTGACCTCAATCGTCAACTATGTCGATCTGCTGAGCCGTGAGCCGATGCAGTCCGATGCGGCAGAGGAGTATCTCGAAGTGCTGCGGCGGCAGGCTGCGAAGCTCAAAAAGCTGACGATCGACCTCGTGGATGCATCCAAGGCTTCGACCGGCAATCTCGCGGTCGAGCTGATGCCGACAGATCTGGGTGTGCTGCTCTCGCAGCTCGCGGGCGAATACGATGAAGCCTTTGCGGAAAAGGGACTGACGCTCGTGCAGTCTGTTCCGGAAACGCAGGTCATGATTCTCGCAGACGGGCGGCAGATCTGGCGTGTCTTTGACAATCTCCTGAACAATGTCTGCAAATATGCGCTGACCGGTACGCGTGTCTATCTCGATATCCGGCAGGCGGATGAGGAAGTGACGATCGCACTGAAAAATGTCTCCGCGCAGCCGCTCAATGTCTCGCCGGATGAGCTGATGGAGCGCTTTGTGCGCGGCGATGCGTCGCGGCATACCGAGGGCAGCGGACTGGGACTCTCAATCGCACGCGACCTCACGGCATTGCAGGGCGGCACGCTGCGGCTGAGTACCGACGGCGATCTGTTCAAGGCATATCTTTCGTTCCCGATCTATCATCCCGATGAGGAAGAATCTGCGCCGGAAGCGGCCGGCGAACTCATTCAATGAAAGGACAGCCTATGAGCGAACCGGTCACAGCAAAGAAAGCGCCGGAGCGGAACCGATGTCTTGACTTTTTCAAGGGTGTCTCCGCACTGAGCGTTGTATTCGGACATATCCCGTTCCCCGGCAGATTCGGCAAATGCATCAGCGCGGTCGGCTCCTGCGGCATACTGCTGTTTTTCCTCATCAGCGGCTATTACGCATACGGTGACGGGGAGAAGATGCGGACGAAGCTGATGAAGCGATTCCGCCGGAATCTCTGTATTCTGCTCATTGCAATCGCGGTCTATGCGCTGGTCACTGCCGTTGAATTCTATGTGACGCACAGGAATATGCACGGCTTTCTGCGCCCGTTCACGCAGCCGGAATATGATCTGCGGCTGCTGCTCTGGGGCGATCTCGAACCGATCCACGGTGATCCGCTCTGGTTTCTGTTCGCGCTGCTGCAAGCCTATCTGATTTTCTGGCTGATGTACCGGCTGCGGCTGCAAAAATACGCGAAATTCGCAATGCCGGTTTTCATTCTTCTGCGAATCGGACTGGAAACCTATAAATACGCCGTGAACGGCGACTGGCGCATTTGCAGCAATGTGCTGGCGGCGGCGCTTCCGCTGATGCTGCTCGGATACTGCATGGCGGAGCAGCGGGAGCAGCTGATGCGGATACCTGCGAAGGCGGCAGCGGTCTGCGGGATCGTGTCGCTGATCTGCGTATTCCTGCTCGTATGCTTTGATCCGTTCCGCTATAATATTTCGCAGATATTCAAGATCACGGCGGCTGTCTCGGCAATGCTGTTTGCGCTGCAAAAGCCTGCGCTGCGGCTGATCCCGCCGCTCTCCGCGCTCGGCGGCGCTTCATCGCTTCATGTGTATCTCTGGCATATGCCGGTGATCGTTCTGGCATATCTGATCTGTGAACGGCATTCGCTTTCGCAGCGCTTTTATGAATGGTATCTGCCGCCGATCGTCGCGGCGGTCTCGGTCGTGATTGCAGTATTGATCGTGACCGTGCAGAATATCATTAAACATCGTCAATCCACCGCAGTGGAGTAAATAAAAAGGAGGAATTATCATGGAATTTACGGATGCAGTCAGGGAGCGTTTTTCCTGCAAGAAGTACGGCGGCGAACAGGTTTCGCCGGAGAAGCTGACGCAGATTCTCGAAGCGGGCAGACTTGCCCCGACCGCGAAGAATTTGCAGGAGCAGCATATTTATGTGCTGCAATCGGCGGAGGCACTCGCGAAGATCGACGCGGTCACGCCCTGTCGCTACGGAGCGCCGACCGTTCTGGTCGTTGCCTTTGATAAGTACAGTGTGTTCACATATCCCGGCGGGAAGCGCGATTCCGGCATTGAGGATGCGGCGATCGTTGCGACGCATCTGACGCTTGCCGCAGCAGATGCGGGTGTCAACAGCTGCTGGATCAACAATTTCGATCCCGATCGTCTGGCGGGGCTGATGCAGCTTCCGGAGCAGGAGGAAATCCTCATGCTGCTGGATCTCGGCTATGCCGCAGAGGGCGCAGGGCCGCTGCCGAATCACGGAAAGAGAAAGCCGCTCTCCGAAACCGTGACCTATCTTTGAAAATCGCATGATCTCGTGAGAAAATCGCAATCGGAACGCTTGACAACGCCGCCTTTTTGTGGCATAATATAGAATAGGCGGATATGGATATCCGTGAAAAAACGGGAGGGATTTCAAATGAAAAAATGGAGAACGGCGGCTGTCCTGTCGGCGGCTGCCCTGCTTGCGGGAACGGCGCAGCTCGTACCGGCTGCGGATGCTTCTGCGGAAGCAGCACATGACTATGCGAAGGCACTGCAAATGTCGCTCTATTTCTACGAGTGTCAGCAGGCCGGCCCGCTGCCGGAATGGAACCGCGTCGAATGGCGTGCCGATGCGACCGTCAATGACGATCTGAACGGCGGATGGTATGACGCGGGCGACCATGTCAAATTCAATCTGCCGATGGCGTATTCCGCTGCGATGCTCGCATGGGGACTCTATGAGTATGCTGACGGCGTGAAGGCCTGCGGCGAACTGACAAACTATGTCAACAATCTGAAATGGACGCTGGATTATCTGGCACAGTGTGACCTCGGCGACGAGGCGATCTTCCAGGTCGGTCTCGGACAGGTTGACCACAGCTGGTGGGGGCCTGTCGAGCTGATCGAATACGGTATGCTGGATCAGGGCAAGACGGAACCCCGCGGACATCTGGCCGGGCGTAACTGCTCCGCCGTTACCGCTGAAATGGGCGCTGCTCTTGCAGCCGGCGCTGCCGCACTGAAAGGTCAGGTCGATCAGAGCGTGCTGGATGACTATGTCAAGCACGCGAAGAATCTGTTCAAAATGGCCGATGCAGACCGCAGCGACGATTACTATCAGGATTCCGATGCGAAGGGCTTCTACCGCTCCAGCCATTTCTATGACGAGCTGTTCTGGTGTGCAAACTGGCTGTATGTCGCGACCGGCGACAAGGCGTATCTTGATAAGGCAGCGACCTATATCCCGAATCTCGGAAAGGAAATGGGACAGGATT